>NZ_JBXAFK010000004.1:0-267570 GCF_058793055.1 Pseudomonas sp. MPR-R2A5 | reverse complement strand
CCTCAACGATAACGCGTGTTTCCTGAATCAACGCGGCGCCTGTGAGTTTTTCGCGAGCAAGCTCGCTCCTACAGAAGCGGCGTCAGGCCTTCAAGGTCCGCGTCATGCGTAACGCCAGCACACTGCCCGCGACAATCACCGCAGCCAGCAAGTACAGCGCCATATCCGTCGACCCGGTGGCATCCTTCACAAAGCCGACGATATACGGGCTGAGGAAGCCGGCCATCTGGCCCATGGAGTTGATCAGCGCCAAGCCACCGGCTGCTGCGCCTGCGCTGAGCATGGCGGTCGGCACCGGCCAGAACATCGGCAGGCCGGTGAGGGCGCCCATGGTCGCGATGGTCAGGCCAAGAATCGCAATGGCCGGCGTGGTGGCGAAATTCACCGCGATGACCAGGCCGATTGCGCCCATCAGCATCGGCACCACCAAGTGCCAGCGCCGCTCCTTGCGCAGGTCGGCGGAGCGGCCCACCAGCAACATGAACACCGCGGCCAGCAGATAGGGAATCGCGCTGAGCCAGCCAATCACCAGGTTATCGCTGAACCCCAGGTTCTTGATGATCGACGGCAGCCAGAAGTTGATCGCGTACACGCCGCTCTGGATGCAGAAGTAGATCAGGCCGAAAGCCCAGATCGCCGGATTCTTGAACACTTCTACCAGGGAGTCCGTGGTGGTTTTCGGCTTGTTCGCCAAATCCGTCGCTTGGTCGGCCTCCAGCACCGCGCGCTCGTGGGGCTTGAGCCACTTGGCGTTGGCGAAGCTGTCACTGAGCAGGAAGTAGGCGAGGGCGCCGAGGATCACGGTCGGGATGCCTTGCAGCAGGAACATCCACTGCCAGCCCGCGAGGCCGCCTTGGCCGGCAGCGAAGTGGTTGAGAATCCAGCCGGAGAACGGGCTGCCGAGCAAGCCGGAGACCGGGATCGCCGACATGAACAAGGCCATGATGCGACCACGGCGGAACGTCGGGAACCACTGCGAGAGGTACAACACCACGCCGGGAAAGAAGCCCGCTTCTGCGGCACCGGTAAACAGGCGCAAGGTATAGAAGTGCGTCGGCGTGGTGACAAACAACAGGCAGGTCGACAGCGTGCCCCAGACGATCATCATCAATGCAATCCAGCGTCGTGGGCCGAACCTGGTCAACGCCAGGTTGCTCGGCACGCCGCACAGCACGTAGCCGATAAAGAAAATCCCGGCGCCAAGGCCGTAGACGGTTTCGCTGAACTTCAAGGCATCGAGCATCTGCAACTTGGCAAAGCCAACGTTTACCCGGTCGAGGTAGTTGAACAGATAGCAGATGAAGATGAAGGGAATCAGGCGCAGGGTGATGCGCTTGTAGATGGCGTTTTTATCGTCATCGGTGGCCAGTGTGGCAGCGGCGCTCTGTGACATGGGGATCTCTCTTTATTATGATTTTTCGCGATGCGCAGGTAACGTTGATCGCCCAACGAGTCTCGGCCACCTGGCGGGGTGCTGTCTTTGTGCTCGCGCACAGTGAAGCATCGTTTGCGCTGTGCCGATGAACAACCACGCTTTTAAGGAATTTAGCCGCATGTTCGAGTTGGATCATGACCTGGCGCAGGATATTGTCGATAGGACCATGGCGATCCTGCCCCACAACGTCAACGTCATGGACAGCCAGGGCCTGATCCTCGGCAGTGGTGAGCCCGAACGCATCAACACCCGCCACGAAGGGGCACAACTGGTATTGGCCAATGGCCGCGTGGTCGAGATCGATGGGCAGACTGCCAAGCACCTCAAAGGCGTACAGCCCGGTATCAACCTGCCGCTGATGCATGACCAGCGCCTGATCGGCGTGCTGGGCATCACCGGCGAACCGGAAGGGCTGCGCACCTATGCCGAGCTGGTGCGCATGACCGCCGAAATGTTGGTCAGCCAGCGTCACCAGCAGGTTGAACAACAATGGCGGCGCCAGCGCTGCGACGATCTGCTCGCCTTGTTGCTGGCTGACAGCGGCGACTCTCCCCGCCTGGTGGACGAAGCCCAACAACTGGGGCTCAAACCGCAGATGGCACGCACGCCTTACCTGTTCGAATTGGGGGTGGGGCAATCGGCGGAGGCCTTGAGTGCCTGGCTGACATCGCGCTACCCGGACAGCTGGTGTGTGAGCTCGGCGCAGTTTTCCCTACTGTGGTGCCGACCCGCAGCCGTGCCGGTGGACAACCTGCGCCTGCTGGAGAAGCTTCAGGGCCTGGGCTGGAACATCCTGCGCGTCGCCGTTGGCGGGCAGGCCGATGGGCTGGCGGGATTGCGTCGATGCTACCGCAGGGTCGGCGATTTGTTGGCCTATGGGCGCGATATCTTGCCCCAGTCGCGCCTGTTGACCCTCAACCGTTACCGTCTGCCGGTGATGCTGTGGCGCCATCGCAACGACGATGCGCTGGATGAGCTGCTCAACCCCTTGCGCAAAGTGCTGGCCAAAGACAGCAACGGCCAACTCCTGGCCACGTTGCGCAGCTGGTGCGATCACGATGGGCAAAGCCAGGCTTGCGCCGATGCCTTGGGTATCCACCGTAACAGCCTGCGCTACCGCATGGAACGCATCGCCGAGCTGAGCGGCGTCGACCCGCTGACCCTCGATGGCATGCTCGCGCTGTACCTTGGCGTGCAGCTATTGCCCCAGCCTTTGTCCGAATGAACAACAAACCCCACCCGCACTTGTGCATCGGACCGGCGTTATTCCCGGAGCCAACTGGCAGCATGGGCGTCATAAAAACCGGAGAAAGCCCATGAAAATCATCATCGCCCCCGACTCGTTCAAGGACAGCCTGAGTGCCGACGGCGTCGCCCAGGCCATTGCCGAAGGCTTGGCCCAGGTCTGGCCGGATGCACAGTTGATCCAGTGCCCGATGGCGGATGGCGGTGAAGGTACGGTGGATTCGGTGCTTGCGGCGTGCAATGGCGAGCTGCGTCACCAGCGCGTACGCGGCCCGCTCGGCGCGACGGTTGACGCGCGTTGGGGCTGGTTGGCCGACAGCCACACCGCCATCATCGAAATGGCCGAGGCCAGTGGCCTGCAACGGGTGCCGCCAGGCCAGCGCGATGCATGCCGGACCACCACCTATGGCACCGGCGAACTGATCCGCGCGGCCCTGGATGCTGGCGCCCAACGCATCATCCTGGCGATTGGTGGCAGCGCGACCAACGACGTCGGCGCGGGGGCCATGCAGGCCCTTGGTGTGCAACTGTTCGACGCCGAAGATCAGGCCCTGGCACCGGGTGGCCTGGCGTTGGGCCAACTGGCACGTATCAGCCTCGAGCAACTGGACCCGCGCCTGGCCCAAGTGCGTTTCGACATCGCCGCCGACGTGAACAATCCGTTATGCGGTCCCCACGGCGCCTCGGCGATTTTCGGCCCGCAGAAAGGCGCCAACCCCGAGCAAGTCCAACAGCTGGACGCCGCCCTTGGCCACTTTGCCGACCATTGCGCCCAGGTCCTGCCCAGGGACGTGCGCGACGAGCCCGGCAGCGGTGCCGCCGGTGGCCTGGGCTTCGCCGCCAAGGCCTTTCTGGGCGCACAGTTCCGCGCCGGTGTGGAGGTGGTGGCCGAACTGGTGGGCCTCGACGAAGCCGTACGCGGCGCCGACCTGGTGATCACCGGCGAAGGCCGCTTCGACGCCCAGACCCTGCGGGGCAAAACCCCGTTTGGTGTGGCGCGTATCGCTCACCGGCACAACGTCCCTGTCATCGTGATCGCCGGCACCCTGGGCGAGGGCTACGAGCAGATGTACGCCCATGGGGTGGCGGCGGCTTTTGCTTTGCCCTCCGGGCCGATGAGCCTGGAGCAGGCGTGCAGTGAGGCACCGCGCTTGTTGCGGGAGCGGTCGGCGGATATTGCGCGGGTGTGGCGGTTGGCGGCGTTGCACCGCCGATAGAGCCACCCCTACACTGGGCGGCCACTTGTTTTTCAAAGGATGAAACACAATGCACCCGCCTGAACCCCATATCGTGATCCAGCGCTTTACCGAAGCCCACCTTGAAGGCGTCGCGACGCTCTACAACGAGCCGGCCGTGTGCCGTCAGGTGCTGCAGATGCCTTTCCAGTCCGCTGAAACCTGGCGCAAACGCCTGGTGATGGACAACGAGCGGCGGCTCCAACTGGTGGCGCTGCATGGGGGGGAAGTGATTGGCCAGCTTGGCCTGGAACAGTACCTGCGCGTACGCCAGGCCCATGTGGGATCGTTCGGCATGGGCGTGGCCACGGCTTGGCAAGGCAAAGGTGTGGGCTCGCGGTTGTTGGCCGCTGCGCTGGATGTAGCCGACAACTGGATGAACCTGCACCGTGTCGAACTCACGGTGTATGCCGACAACGAAGCCGCGCATAACCTGTATCGCAAGTTCGGCTTCGAAGTCGAAGGGCGGCTGCGCGATTACGCCCTGCGTGATGGCGTCTTCGTCGACACCCTGAGCATGGCGCGCCTGCGTCGGTCGGCTTAATCCTGCAAGGCAAACGCCACCGCAGCCTGCGCATGCAGCTCGGTGGTGTCCAGCAGCGGCAGGTCGCTGTGTTCCGGCTTGATCAGCAGGCTGATTTCCGTACACCCGAGGATGATGGCCTGGGCGCCGCGCGCGCCCAGGGACTCGATCACCCGCTGGTATACCTGGCGTGACGCCTCGCTGATCACCCCCACACACAACTCCTCATAGATGATCCGGTGTACCGCCTGGCGTTCATGCGCCTCGGGCACCAGCACGGTCAAGCCCTGGGCGGCCAGGCGTGATTTGAGAAAGTCCTGCTCCATGGTGAACGCCGTGCCGAGCAAGCCGACCGTCAAGGTGCCCGCTTCGACGGCCGCCGCACTGGCGGCATCGGCGATATGCAGGAATGGGATCGACACCGCCGCCTCAATACGCGGCGCCACCAGGTGCATGGTATTGGTACACAGCACTACGCACTCGGCTCCCCCGGCCTGCAAGCGGCGCGCGGCATCTTCCAGGATCAGCGCGGCGTCGTCCCAACGCCCGGCATGCTGGGCCTGTTCCACCGGGCCGAAGTCCACGCTGTACATCAACAATTGCGCCGAGCGCAGCGGGCCGAGCTGGTCGCGCACGTGCTGGTTGATGATGCGGTAGTACTCGGCGCTGGACTCCCAGCTCATGCCGCCGATAAGGCCGATGGTGCGCATGCGATGCTCCTGACAAGGAATGTCGCCCCACCTTACTCATCGGTCGCCGAATAGTCATACGCAGTTGCCGAGCAAATGACCGGAGCAGTTTCACATGTCCAGGTTGATCCAGCCCGGCCGGGCGGTTTCCGGTGCCACCGCGTGGACCGGTTTTCCAGTGGCCAGCTCCACCCGCCGTGCCACTTCCGGGTCGTCGGCAAAGGGAATCAGACTGGCCTCATCCAGGCTCTCGTTGGTCTGCCCGCGCAGGCAGTACTCCACCGCGCCATACAGGCATATCAGTATGAGGAAACTCCACATATCAAGCGATCCGCGCATCGAGCTGGGCCACATGCAAGTCGGCGACCCGCACCGTGCGCCAGGTGTTGTAGGCCATCAGCAGCATGCCGCTGAGAAAGAACAAGCCGCCGGCAAAACGCACCACAAAGCCGGGGTGGCTGGCCTGCAAGGCTTCGACAAACGAATAGGTGAGCGTGCCGTCATCGTTCACCGCCCGCCACATCAAGCCCTGGGTGATACCGTTGACCCACATCGAGGCGATGTACAACACCGTGCCGATGGTCGCCAACCAGAAGTGCAGGTTGATCAGGGGCACGCTGTGCATTTGTTCACGCCCGAATACCTTGGGGATCATGTGGTAGAGCGCGCCAAAGGTAATCATCGCCACCCAGCCCAAGGCTCCGGCGTGGACGTGGCCGATGGTCCAGTCGGTGTAGTGGGAGAGGGCGTTGACCGTCTTGATCGCCATCATCGGGCCCTCGAAGGTCGACATGCCGTAGAACGCAAGCGACAACACCAAAAAGCGCAGGATCGGGTCGGTGCGTAACTTATGCCAGGCGCCGGACAAGGTCATCATGCCGTTGATCATGCCGCCCCAGCTTGGCGCCAGCAGGATCAATGACATCGCCATGCCCAGCGACTGTGCCCAGTCCGGCAGCGCGGTGTAGTGCAGGTGGTGTGGGCCGGCCCAGATATACAGGGTGATCAACGCCCAGAAGTGCACGATGGACAGGCGATAGGAATACACCGGACGCCCGACTTGTTTGGGCACGAAGTAGTACATCATCCCGAGAAAACCGGTAGTCAGGAAAAAGCCTACGGCGTTATGTCCGTACCACCATTGCACCATCGCGTCGGTGGCCCCGGCGTAGACCGGATAGGACTTGAACCAGTCCACCGGGATCGCCAGGTGATTGACCACGTGCAGCATCGCGATCACCAGGATAAACGCGCCGAAGAACCAGTTGCCCACGTAGATATGCGCGGTCTTGCGCCGCACCACGGTGGTGAAAAACACAATGGCATAAGCCACCCACACCACGGTCATCCACACCGCGCCGGAGAACTCGATCTCGGCGTATTCCTTGGTGGTGGTGTAACCCAGTGGCAGGCTGACCAGCATGATCACGATCACTGACTGCCAGCCCCAGAAGGTGAATGCGGCCAGCGTGTCGGAAAACAGCCGAACCTGGCAGGTGCGTTGTACCGCGTAGTAACTGGCGGCAAATTGCGCACTGCCGGCAAAACCGAAGATCACCAGGCTGGTGTGCAGCGGTCGCAGGCGACCAAAGGTGGTCCAGGGCAGGTCAAGGTTCATCTCGGGCCAGACCAGTTGCGAGGCGATCCAGACGCCCATGGCCATGCCCACCACGCCCCAGACGAGGGTGGCGATCACGAATTGGCGGACGACTTTATAGTTATAGGCCTGTCCGGTTGTTGCTGTAGTCATGCTCAGTCCTCCCACGGTTCCAAGTGGCGGCACTGTAGGAAGCGTGGGCAAAACAAAACAGACTCAGAAAAACCTCATTACTGCGGATCAGTTTATCCAGCCTGAAAACGCTGCTCTAAGGCCATCTGATCCGCTTTTTATCGCTGGATGTGAATCTATAACGCGCTGCGCCGCAGGTGCATAGTCGTGCCATAGAAGCCGCACCGTGGATGCGGCCCACCCTGATGAGGCAGTGATATGTACCAATACGACGCATACGACCGGGCGTTGGTGTTCGAGCGCGTGGCGCAATTTCGTGACCAGGTGGAACGCTTTATCGCCGGCGACCTGAGCGAGGAGGAGTTCCTGCCGCTGCGCCTGCAAAACGGCCTGTACCTGCAAAAGCATGCCTACATGCTGCGTGTGGCAATCCCCTACGGCACCTTGAGTGCCGGGCAATTGCGCACGCTGGCTGGCATTGCACGGGATTACGACCGTGGCTACGGCCATTTCACTACGCGGCAGAACCTGCAATTCAACTGGATCGAACTGCACCAGGTGCCCGACATCCTCGAACGCCTGGCCCAGGTCGACATGCATGCGATCCAGACCTCCGGTAACTGCGTGCGCAATATCACCACGGAAGCCTTTGCCGGGGTCGCCGCCGATGAGATTCTGGACCCGCGCCCGCTGGCGGAGATCCTGCGGCAGTGGTCGACCATCAACCCGGAGTTCCTGTTCCTGCCCCGCAAGTTCAAGATCGCCATCTGCTCGGCCGACGAAGACCGCGCCGCGATCATGATGCATGACATCGGCCTGTACCTTTACCGTGACCGCCAGGGCGACATGCTGCTGCGCGTGATGGTGGGCGGTGGGCTGGGGCGCACGCCAATCCTGGGGCTGATGATTCGCGAGGGGTTGCCGTGGCAGCACCTGTTGTCCTATGTCGAGGCGATATTGCGCGTGTACAACCGCCACGGTCGGCGGGATAACAAATACAAGGCGCGCATCAAGATCCTGGTCAAGGCCCTGGGGATCGAAGCGTTTTCCCGCGAGGTGGAAGAAGAGTGGCAGTACTTGCGTGACGGCCCGGCGCAGTTGACCGACGCCGAATATACCCGTGTGGCGTCGGCCTTCGTCCCACCGGCCTATGCGCACCTGGCCGACACCAGCCTGGCTTATGGCACCGCCCTGGCGGACAACCCGCACTTTGCACGCTGGGTCAGCCGTAATGTGATGCCACATAAAGTACCGGGCTACACCAGCGTGGTGCTTTCCACCAAGCCGGGAATCAGCGCGCCGCCGGGCGATGTGACCGCCCGGCAAATGGATGCCGTGGCGCAGTGGTCAGAGCGTTTCGGCTTTGGGGAAATACGCATCGCCCATGAGCAGAACATCGTGCTGCCGGACGTGCCCAAGGAACAGCTGCATGCCCTGTGGACACTGGCCTGCGAACACGACCTGGGTGCGGCCAATATCGGCTTGTTGACCGATATCATTGCCTGCCCGGGCGGCGATTTCTGCGCCTTGGCCAACGCCAAGTCGATCCCCATCACCCAGGCGATCCAGCAGCGTTTCGATAACCTGGACTACCTGCATGACCTGGGTGATATCAGCTTGAATATTTCCGGCTGCATCAATGCCTGCGGCCATCACCACATCGGCAATATCGGCATTCTTGGCGTCGACAAGAATGGCAGCGAGTGGTACCAGATCACCCTCGGTGGCGCCCAGGGCAAGCACAGCGCCTTGGGCAAAGTGATCGGGCCATCGTTCAGCGCCGCGGAAATTCCCGATGTGATCGAGCGAGTCATCAGCACCTTCGTGCGCTACCGCGAAAGCGAGGAGCGTTTTGTCGACACGCTGCAGCGCATTGGCCTGGAGCCGTTCAAGGAGCGGGTCTACGTGGGGCAGCCGGCATGATCAACCTATTGAGGCTGGAACAGGGTGTGGCGCGGATCGTCGAGGATGACCCCTGGGTATTGGTGCGCGACGAGGTGCGAGCGCCTGGCCCGTTGATCCTGCCGCTGGCGGCCTATGAGGCGGGGCAGGGCGTGTGGTTGGGGCCGGATGATGAGGTCGAGCACCTGCAACCCTGGCTCGCCACCTTGCCGCTGATCGCCCTGGACTTCCCCAGCTTTCGCGATGGACGTGCCTACAGCCAGGCCTATCTGTTGCGCACGCGACTGGGCTGGCGAGGTGAGTTGCGCGCAATTGGCGATGTATTGCGCGACCAACTCAGCCATATGCGTCAATGCGGGTTCGATGCGTTTGCGCTGCGCGCCGACAAGTCCGCCGAGGATGCCCTCAAGGGCCTGGCGGGGATGAGCGTGCTGTATGGCCGCAGCGCCATCGAGCCACGGCCGTTGTTTCGCAGGCGATAGCCTGGCGGGCGTTAATCGTACGGCCAGGCGCCGCATCTGCCATGATCGGGTTTCGCAAATGGGCTCACCCAAGGAAATCCGCAATGGACGATGTACAGCAACTGGGCGAGATGCTTCGTCATTACGCCGATAGCGAAGCGCATAAAAAACAGCAGTTCGATGTGCAATCAGCCCGCTGGGCGCAAAAGCTCGGCGAGTTGTTCCAGCAGATCGAGCAGTGGCTGGAACCGGTCAAGACCCATGGCTTGCTGGAGGTTCACCGCGAAGCCTACGTGGCCAGCGGCCCGAGCATGCCGGTGGAGACATCGCCTTTCAACACGGAAAAACTCACGGTGCAGATCACCGGCAAAAACGTCGAGTTCGTGCCCGAGGTCATGGGCGCCGGCGGGTTGATCTGCGTGTCGGTCATGGGCCTTACCGCCGCGCGGCATGGCAGTGTCTCGCTGGTATTGCCCGCGGATAAGAACGACTGGCTCTGGAAGAAGACCAACGGCCTGAAAGACCCGGACACCTTCGGCTTCGACGCCAACTTCCTCGCGGCGCAGTTACAGAGCCTGATTCCCCGCGAACGCGGCTAAGCGCGCGATTTTTCCGTGATTGGCTATACCTACAGCTCAACGTTCTGATGATGGTTGCCAAGGAGTTCAAGCATGAAGCTAAGGCGAATGATCAGCACGCTCTGCATCGCTTCGATCGGGATGGTGGGCTGTGCCAGCAAAGTTACACAACCGGATGAATATTCGGGGTTCCTTTCCGACTACAGTCGCCTTAAGGAGGCCAAGTCGCCCTCGGGGGCCGAAGTGATGCGCTGGGTCGACCCCAAGCTGGACGTGAGTCGCTACAACGCGGTGTATATCGAACCCACCCAGTTCTACCCCAAGCCCCACGCCACGACGAAAATCCCCGAAAGCACGTTGCGCGGCATCAACGACTACTTCAACCAGGCGCTCAAGCGCGAGCTCGGCAAGTCATTGCCCCTGGCGCAAGGGCCAGGCAACGGGGTATTGGTGGTGCGGGCAGCGATCACGGCGGTCAGCACCAAGACCCAGGGGCTCAAGCCCTATGAGTATGTGCCTGTTGCGTTAGTCGCGGCGGCGGTCAGCGCTGGCAGCGGCATTCGCGACCAGGACACGATCCTGGGTACCGAGGCACAGTTTCTCGATGGGGCCAACGGCAACGTCGTCGCCCAGGTCGTGCGCAAAGGCACCGGCAAACCCCTGGAAAACGACGCACAAACGATGACGCCCAATGATGTAAAAGGCGTCATCGATGGCTGGGCGTCGGACCTGCATCAGTCCTCCCTGAAGTTCAGAAAGCCCTAGGCCCGCCAGCGTCTACTTGAGAGGGGTCAGCGGTGGCAGTTTCCATTCACCGTTGCCCACCTCAGGTTTGGGCAGGTAAATCCGCAGTACCGCGTAGAACGGACCAGGAGGGGCAGGTAGCCAATTGCTTTGTTCTTCTTTCGGCGGTTCGTGGTGCTGCAGCGCCAGGGTCAAGCCGCCGTCGGCGTCCAGCTTGAGGTTGGGCAGCATCCGCGAGTTGATCTGGTAACGCTTCTTGTGGTTGGGCACCAGTAGCTTGGTCTTGGCGTCGTACATGGTCAGCGACCAGAATGCATCGGCCGGCGGCAGCTGGCCCTTGGCAAAGTGGACGGTGTAGCTGTGACGAGCGCCGTTGGCGGGTTTACCCTCGCTGTCGATGAGGTAGCTCAGGGAGGCCGCCTCATCGGCCGAGTTGCGGAAAATCCCGATGTTGGCGCCAGCGTAGCGGTACAGGTAGTTGTTCTTCAGGCGGTCACGGCTGCCGAACAGGTCGGCGCTGGCGACCTGATGGGTGTCGAGCTTGTCCTTTTTAAAGGCTGCGAATTCCGCCCTGGCGTCGCTAATGCCGTCTTCCAGGGCCTTGCGCTGTTCAGCCGTCAACTGGTTGACCTTGAACGGCGCGCCAGGGGCAATGCCGATCTTGGCAAAGCGCGCCAGCAGGTCTTTTTCGCTGTCCTGGGGCGCGGCGAAGGCCAGCATGAAGTTCAGGTAGCGAAACAACTGCAGTCCTTCGGTCATGGTCGCCAATGGCTTGGGCCATTGGATCTTGGCTGCCTTGGCCGGGGCGGCTTGCTTCACGTAATTGCTCAGCGACTGCACTTTGTAGCCGTTCTGAATCTGCTTGACCTTGTTCAGGTCCTTTTCATCAAACAACTGAGTGCGGTAGAGGGCGTAGGCAATATTGCTCTCGCTGTACACCACACGGTCCACGTTGACTGGCTGCTGACCTTTCCAGTCCGGGCCGGCGACCATGTAGTGGCCGCCATTGTTGCCGGTGCTGCGGGTGCCCAGGTAAGCGAAATTCTGCGTATAGAGGTCGATCAGTTGCACCGAGTAGTAACGGTCGTCTTCGATCTTGGGCAGGGTGAGCACCAGCGGCTCGCTGCGCAGGTCCATCCACACGAATGAATAGGGTGTGTCGATGTTCGGGGTCGCGAATGCGGTGTCCTTTGGCGTGAGCGCCTGGGCGGTATTGCCGATATGGTTGAACGGTGCCTTGAAGTTGGCCCCGCCTTTATCAACGGCCTGGGTGTAGAGCGTCTTGTACATCTCAACGACTGGATAGCCATACAAGTAGGCTTCCTTGGCAATGGCCCGCGCTTCGCTCGGCGTCGCCGTGAAATCGGCCCAGGCACCGGTACTCATGAGTATCGAGAGGCTCGCCAACAGCAGGCGCGTCGGTTTTCCAATCATGTTGTTGCGTCCTTCCAGGGGGGGCTTGGTGGGGAGAGTTATGGTACATGGCGCGCAAGCGCCATGAGTTTCCATTTTTATTGGCCGGACGTCACGTTAAAAGCATGAAATCAGGCGTGCAGCCGCCGTTGCCTTGGCCGATCGAATCAATAAATGAGAAATTCAACGTCAGAGGCTGCGCAGGCGCTGACAGCCGTCCAGGGTGGGCAGCATGCGCTGACAGTGGGCGGTCATGCGGCAGGCGGCAACATCGCTTTGACCTTGTCGCGCAACTGATCGATCGAGAACGGCTTGGCGATCACCTGCATACCGGTAGACACATCGATATTTTCGGCATAGCCGCTGGCAAACAATATCGGCAAGGTCGGACGCAACTCACGGACCTTGGCCGCCAGTTGCTTGCCGTCCATACCCGGCAGGCCCATGTCGGTCATCATCAGATCAATCGTCTGGTGGATGTCTTCAACCACTTCGAGCGCCTTTTCGGCATCAGCGGCCTCCAGCACTGCGAACTCCAACTCTTCGAGTACATCGACGATCAGCATGCGCACGATGGCGTCATCTTCGACTACAAGGATGGTGGAGGCGGTGGGCATAGTAGACATTCCTGAAAGGTGAAGGGCTGAGCGTGAAAGGCAAAAAGACAACTTAGTAATGAGTGGAAGCAACGCCAGCAAGTTCCAAAGTAATTGCTGGCATTGTGACGTTCGTGGAGCAGAATGTCCCGTCGGGTTGTTCTGTTCCCCTTGCTTCTTGGGCTGAGGAAGAAAGCGCGAGGAGTTCCGGAGCCAAGCAGCCTGATATTTAAGCAGCCGAATCAATACAGAAAAATAGCGTTCGCGCGCAACTTTGGGGCAAACTCCTCGTTTTTCTGAATTGGCCAAGGCATGCCCATGACTCCCGCGTCGACTGTCGATGAAAAGAGCTTTCGTACACTGCTGGGCCGAAACGTCGCGCTGCCCCTGGGCGTGGGCGTGCTCAGCGCGGTATTTTTCGTCTGCCTGATCACTTATTTGCTGTCGGTAATCCAGTGGGTGGAGCACACCGACCGGGTCATCAACAACCTCAATGAGACGTCAAAGCTGACCGTCGACCTGGAAACCGGCATGCGCGGTTTCCTGATCACCGGTGACGAGCATTTCCTCGATCCGTATGAAGTGGCCAAGCCTCGCATCATTGCCGATTTGCGCAATTTGCAGGACCTGGTGGCGGACAACCCCCAGCAGGTGGACCGCCTCAAGCGCTTGGAAGCCTTGCAGATCGAGTGGAACAAGTACGCCCAATCGATGATTGATATGCAGCGGGAGAGCGGTGATTTCCGTAGCGCTGTGAAGGCCGGCCGCGGCAAGCGCCTGACCGATGAAATTCGCAAGGAATACGACGATGCGGTGGCGATGGAGCAGCAGTTCCGTATCGCCCGCAACGAAGACGTCACCCGTACCACGGTCATCAGCGTCAGCTTGTACCTGGCATTTGTACTCGGGTTGAGTGGCTTTCTGGCCTACATCGGTCGTAAGAATTTACTTTCCTTATCCGATAGTTACAGCGCAAACCTCGCGTCACAACAGAAGATCGCGCAGCGCCTCGAGCGGCAAGCCTGGTTGCGTAATGGCCAGACCGAGTTGGCCGAACAGGTCCTCGGCCAACTGACCTTGAACATGCTGGGCCGCAATATCTTGCAGTTCTTCGCCCAGTACATGGGCTCGGCCGTCGCGGCGCTGTATGTGCGCGAAGAACACGGCGGCCTCAAGCGCGTGGCCACGTACGGCTTCTCCCGCGAGCAGGAGCAGCAGGAACAGTCGATCTACAGTGACGAAGGTATCGTCGGGCAGGCTGCCCAACTGGATCGCCTGATTCGCCTCGACGACGTGCCAGTGGACTACTTCAAGGTCAGCTCCGGCCTGGGCGAAGGCGCCACGCGCAGCGTGATGGTGATGCCGACGAGCGACGATGACCGGGTCAACGGCGTGATCGAACTGGGTTTCCTGCGCCCTCTGGAAGAGCGTGACGTTGATTTGCTGGAGCTGATCGCCGGGAATATCGGCACTTCCATCGAAGCCGCGCGTTATCGCCAGCGCCTGCAGGAAGTGCTGGCCGAGACCCAGCAGCTCAACGAAGAGCTGCAAGTGCAACAGGAAGAGCTCAAGACCGCCAACGAAGAACTCGAAGAACAGTCGCGCATCCTCAAGGAGTCCCAGGCCCACCTTGAGACCCAACAGGCGGAACTGGAGCAGACCAACGAGCAGTTGGCCGAGCAGACCCAGACCCTGGCGGAGCAGCGCGACGCCATGGACCGCAAGAACGTCGAACTCAACCAGGCCCAGCTCGAACTCGAGGACCGCGCCGAAGAGTTGCAGCGCTCCAGCAAGTACAAGTCCGAGTTCCTCGCCAACATGTCCCACGAGCTGCGTACGCCGTTGAACAGCTCGTTGATTCTGGCCAAGCTTTTGGCCGAGAACCCCCAGGAAAACCTCAGTGCCGAGCAGGTCAAGTTCGCCGAGTCGATCTATTCGGCGGGTAATGACCTGCTCAATCTGATCAACGACATCCTGGATATTTCCAAGGTGGAAGCCGGCAAACTGGAGGTGCGCCCGGAAAACTCCAGTGTGGCGCGCCTGGTCGACGGCCTGCGCGGGATGTTCGAACCGCTCGCCGCCGATCGCAAGCTGGCGTTCCAGGTCGAAGTGCTGGAAGGCTCGCCGACCATGCTGTTCACCGACCGCCAACGCCTGGAGCAGATCCTCAAGAACCTGCTGTCCAACGCCATCAAGTTCACCGAGCAAGGTGAAGTCAGCCTGTCGGTCTCCCGGGCGCCGGGTGAGGGCATTGCCTTTACCGTGCGTGATTCGGGCATCGGTATTGCCCCGGACCAGCAGGAAAGTATCTTCGAAGCCTTCCGCCAGGCCGACGGCACCACCAACCGCCGTTACGGCGGTACGGGCCTGGGGCTGTCGATTTCCCGCGACCTGGCCACCTTGCTCGGCGGCTATATCAGCGTGACCAGCGAGCCGGGCAAGGGCAGCGTATTTACCCTGGTGTTGCCGGAGCAGTACATCGAGCGTGAGGAAGACGCGGCGCCTATCGAGCCGCCACGCCAGGTGGTTGCGGTCCCGGCACCCAAGCCGATCGCGGTATCACCCTTGCCGATCGCGGACGCCAAACAGATCCCACGGTTTGCCGACGATCGCGAGAAAGCCCCGTTTACCACCCGTTGCATCCTGGTGGTGGAAGACGAGCCGAACTTCGCCCGCATTCTGTTCGACCTGGCCCATGAGTTGGGTTACCACTGCCTGGTGGCCCATGGCGCAGACGAAGGCTACAGCCTGGCCGAGGAATACATCCCCGATGCCATCCTGCTCGACATGCGCCTGCCGGATCATTCGGGCCTGACCGTGTTGCAGCGCCTCAAGGAACATGCCAATACCCGGCATATCCCGGTGCATGTGATTTCCGTGGAAGACCGCGTCGAAGCCGCCATGCATATGGGCGCCATCGGCTATGCGGTCAAGCCCACCACCCGCGAAGAGCTCAAGGACGTGTTTGCACGCCTGGAAGCCAAGCTGACCCAGAAGGTCAAGCGCGTGCTGCTGGTGGAGGACGATGACCTGCAACGCGACAGCATTGCCCGCCTGATCGGCGACGATGACATCGAAATCACCGCCGTCGGCTTTGCCCAGGAGGCCCTCGACCTGCTGCGCGCCAACGTCTATGACTGCATGATCATCGACCTCAAGCTGCCCGACATGCTCGGCAACGAGTTGCTCAAGCGCATGGCCACCGAGGATATCTGCTCGTTCCCGCCGGTGATTGTCTACACCGGGCGCAACCTGACCCGCGATGAAGAGACCGAACTGCGCAAGTATTCGCGCTCGATCATCATCAAGGGCGCCCGTTCCCCGGAGCGCCTGCTGGACGAGGTGACACTCTTTCTGCACAAAGTCGAATCCCAGCTGTCCCATGAACGCCAGACGATGCTCAAGACTGCCCGCAGCCGCGACAAGGTGTTCGAAGGCCGCAAGATTCTGTTGGTGGACGACGATGTGCGCAACATTTTCGCCCTGACCAGTGCCTTGGAGCACAAGGGGGCTGTGGTGGTCATCGGGCGTAACGGTCGTGAAGCCATCGATAGACTCAATGAGATCGACGATATCGACCTGGTGCTGATGGATGTGATGATGCCCGAGATGGACGGTTACGAAGCCACCACCTTGATTCGCCAGGACCCGCGCTGGAAAAAACTGCCGATCATTGCCGTCACCGCCAAGGCCATGAAGGACGATCAGGAGCGCTGTCTTGCGGCGGGTTCCAACGATTACCTGGCCAAGCCGATTGACCTGGATCGCCTGTTCTCGCTGATCCGCGTATGGCTACCGAAGATGGAACGCATTTAAGTGGAGCGAAGTTTTTTGGAAAAAAGCAGCGATATTGAGCTGCGCCTGCTGATCGAGGCGATTTACCTCAAGTACAGCTATGACTTTCGCGACTATTCCGGTGCATCGGTAAAACGCCGCGTGGCTCACGCCCTGCGCCAGTTCGACTGCGCGACCATTTCGGCGCTGCAGGAGCGGGTGCTGCACGACCCGGCGGCGTTCATGCAGTTGCTGCAATTCCTGACGATTCCGGTCAGCGAGATGTTTCGCGACCCGTCGCACTTCCTTGCGATCCGCCAGGAAGTGGTGCCGCTGCTCAAGACCTACCCGTCGATCAAGATCTGGATCGCCGGCTGCAGCACGGGGGAGGAGGTGTACTCCATGGCGATCCTGCTGCGTGAAGAAGGGTTACTGGAGCGCACCATCATCTACGCCACCGATATCAACCCGGCGTCCCTGGACAAAGCCAAGCAGGGGATCTTTTCTCTGGAGAATGTCCGCGCCTACACTGCCAACTACCAGCAGGCTGGCGGGCAGCGTTCATTTGCCGACTACTACACCGCGGCTTACGATTACGCGATCTTCGACAAGACGCTGCGTGAGAATGTGACCTTCGCTGACCATAGCCTGGCGACCGATAGCGTGTTCTCAGAAACTCAATTAATTTCATGCCGTAATGTTCTGATTTATTTCAATAAAAAGTTGCAAGACAGGGCGTTTGGATTGTTTCATGAGTCGCTGTGCCATCGCGGCTTCCTGGTGCTGGGCAGCAAGGAAACCCTGGAATTTTCCGGCTACAGCAAGCAATTCGAACCCCTGGTCAAGCAGGAACGGATCTACCGAAAATCATGAACGACGCCGCCGCCAACCCGATTCGCGGGATTGAAGCCATCGTCGTCGGCGCTTCCGCTGGCGGGGTCGAGGCGTTGCTGAGTATTTTCAGTGACTTGCCCGACACCTTCGGTCTGCCGATCGTCGCCGTGCTGCACCTGCCGGATGAGCGCCGCAGCCAGTTGGCCGAGGTTTTTTCACGGCGCCTGCGCATCCCGGTACGGGAAGGCCAGGACAAAGAAGCGATCAAGCCGGGCACCTTGTATTTCGCCGGCCCTGGCTATCACTTGTCGGTGGAGCATGATCGCAGCCTGTCCCTGAGCCAGGAAGACCGGGTACATCATTCCCGGCCTGCCATCGACTACCTGTTCGCCTCCGCCGCTGATACCTATGGCAAGGGCCTGCTCGCGATTCTGTTGACCGGCGCCAACCATGACGGCGCCCATGGCCTGATGCAGGTCAAGCACAGCGGTGGCACCACGGTTGTACAGGACCCCGACGAAGCACGTATTGCGGTGATGCCACGGGCAGCCCTGGCCCTGCACACACCCGACCATATTCTGACCTTGAGCCGCATTGCCTCCTTGCTGGCTTCCCTGGAATCTTCCCCATGTTAAGTACTGTCCAGGCCAAACTGCTGATCGTCGACGATCTGCCGGAAAACCTGCTGGCCCTCGAGGCGCTGATCAAGCGCGAGGATCGCCAGGTCTTCAAGGCCTTGAGCGCCGACGAGGCCTTGTCGTTGTTGCTGGAGCATGAGTTCGCCATGGCGATCCTCGATGTACAGATGCCCGGCATGAACGGTTTCGAGCTGGCCGAACTGATGCGCGGTACCGAGAAAACCAAGAACATCCCGATTGTGTTCGTCAGCGCCGCGGGCCGCGAACTGAATTACGCCTTCAAGGGCTACGAAAGTGGCGCCGTGGACTTCCTGCACAAACCCCTGGACATCCATGCGGTGAAGAGCAAAGTCAATGTGTTCGTCGACCTCTACCGCCAGAGCAAGGCGATGAAACTGCAGGTCGAAGCCCTTGAGCGCAGTCGCCGCGAACAGGAACTGCTGTTGACGCGCCTGCAGGCCACCCAGGCTGAACTGGAACAGGCCGTGCGCATGCGCGATGACTTTATGTCGATCGTTGCCCATGAGGTTCGTACACCGCTCAACGGGCTGATCCTCGAAACCCAACTGCGCAAGATGCACCTGGCGCGGGATAACGCCGCCGCGTTTACCCTGGACAAGATGCACGCGATGGTCGACCGCGATGAGCGCCAGATCCAGAGCCTGATCCGCTTGATCGAAGACATGCTCGATGTGTCGCGTATCCGCACCGGCAAGCTGTCGATTCGCCCGGCACGCTTTGACTTGACGCAATTGGTACGCAACCTGCTGGAGAACTTTGCCCCCCAGGTGGCGGCCGCCGAGTCGTCGATGCAACTGGACGCCGAAGGGCCGGTGGAGGGCAACTGGGACGAGTTCCGTATCGAGCAGGTGGTCTCCAACCTGCTGACCAATGCGTTGCGCTACGGGGCCAAGAGCCCGGTGGAGGTGCGCGTCTATGCCGTGCACGGCGAGGCGCGGGTGGAAGTGCGTGATCATGGTATCGGGATCAGCGAAGACAACCAGAAGCGGATTTTCCAGCAGTTCGAGCGCGTATCCGCCAGCCATGTAGCCGCGGGCCTGGGCCTGGGGCTGTTTATTTCCGAGCAGATCGTGGCGGCCCACGGCGGCACCATCGAAGTCGAGAGCCAGATAGGCGAGGGCGCGCTGTTCCGGGTGTGCCTGCCCCTGGATGCGCCGGTGTGAAATCAATCGTCACCTCGACGCAACCTCTGCATGACCCTATGGTCGTATTTGCAGCAAATGACCGAACAAAGGCTTCCCATGAGTGAAGATGCACAAGATGTCGTACTGATCGTCGAAGACGACGAATCCATTATGTTCGTGCTGGGTGAATACCTGGCCGGCCTGGGTTACCGGGTATTGAAGGCCATCGATGGGGAGCAGGCGTTTGAAATCCTCGCAACCAAGCCACACTTGGACCTGATGGTCACAGATTATCGCCTGCCTGGGGGAATCTCCGGGGTGCAGATCGCCGAGCCGGCGATCAAATTGCGGCCGGAGTTGAAAGTCATCTTTATCAGCGGCTACCCGCAGGAAATCCTCGACTGTAATAGCCCGATCACGCGTAATGCGCCGATTTTGGCCAAGCCGTTTGACCTGGATACGCTGCAAGAGCATATCCAGCGACTTTTAGCTTGAAACAGCCCAAGGCGACAGTGTCCGCATGAGGGGACACTGCTTTAAATCGAACCAACGGATTGCCGCCTGGATCGGTCCGTTTACCCGCGTCACGCCTGAATCATCTCCCTGACCTTCGCCGTTAACAGATCAAAGGTGAATGGCTTGGTGATCAACTGCATTCCCGGGTCGAGGAAACCACCGCGCACGGCGGCGTGTTCGGCATAACCGGTGATGAACAGTACTTTGAGATCCGGGCGTATCTGGCGACCGATTTCTGCCAACTGCCGCCCGTTCATACCGGGCAGGCCGACGTCGCTGATCATCAGGTCAATGCGTTGTTCGGACTCGATAATCGGCAGCGCCGCGTCGGCATCTCCCGCTTCGACAAAGCCGTAGCCCAGCTCCTTCAGTACCGCGCAGACCAATACGCGTACGGCGGGGTCGTCCTCAACGATCAATACCGTTTCACCCGCATTGGCAAAGGGCAGCAACGTCGGGTTGTCGGCCTCCAGCGCGGTGAGCTCGCCCACAAAGCGCGGCAGGAACAGGCTGACGGTGGTGCCTTTGCCCACTTCGCTGTGGATCGTCACATGGCCGTGGGACTGACGGGCAAAGCCGTAGATCATCGATAACCCCAGGCCCGTGCCCTGGCCAATGGGCTTGGTGGTGAAGAACGGATCGAAGACTCGGCCCATCAAGTGTTCCGGAATACCGCAGCCGGTGTCACTGATGCTGAGTTCTACATAGTCGCCGGGCTTCAAGGTGCCGTAGGCCGCCGTGAAAACGCTGTCCAGATGGCGGTTGGTGGTGTCAACCAGCAGTTTGCCGCCGCCGGGCATGGCATCCCGCGCGTTGATCACCAGGTTGAGCAGAGCACTTTCCAGTTGATTGGGGTCGGCTTCGGCGGTCCATAAGCCATCAGTCAGGTGCATGTCGAGGTCGATGCTTTCGTTGATGCTGCGTTGCAATAACTCTCCCATGGAAGCGACCAGTTGGTTGATATCCACCGGTTTGGAATCCAGCGATTGGCGACGCGAGAACGCCAGCAAACGATGGGTGAGGCCGGCAGCGCGGTTGGCGGACGTCACCCCCAAATCAATCAGGCTATCGAGGTCATCCAGCTTGCCCCGCGATACGCGCCTTCGCAGCAGCTCCAGGCTGCCGATGATCCCCGTCAGCATGTTGTTGAAGTCATGGGCGATACCGCCGGTCAACTGTCCGACCGCTTCCATTTTCTGCGATTGGCGTAATGCCTCTTCGTTGCTGCGCAGTTGGGCCGTGCGTTCCTCGACTTGTTGTTCGAGGGTTTCCAGGGTGCGTTGCAGGCGCAGTTCGCTTTCGCTCAGGTCCACCAGGCGGTCGCGGGCTTCGTATTGCCGGCGTCGACCACGCAGGGCGGCGCTGACCAGGCTGATCAGCGTCACCGGATGGAAAGGCCGCTCCAGGAAGGTCACGTTGCCCAGCAACCCGCTCAGGTGCGAGGAGCCATTCTGTTCGCTGCCGCCGTGGTGGGTCATCAGCACGATCGGCAGGTCTGACCAGGCCGGCTGCTGATGCAGGTGATCCAGCAGCGGTTCGAGGTCGACCCCGCGCAAGGCTTCAGCGGCGATCACCAGCAGGCCGGCACCGTGCTCCAAGGCGTCGCAGAGCATGTTCAGGTTGCTGGCTACCATACCGCTGTAACCGGCTTCGTTGAGCATCATCAGCGCCAGAGAACCATCGCGCCCCAAGGGTGCGAGGATGATTGCGCGCTCGGAGAGGAGGGAAAAACCGCTCACTATCCCTCTTCCTTGAGCAAGGGTGAGCCGGAGCCCGTGAAGATCGGAATACCGCGCAATACACCCTGGAAGTTGTCGAGGGGCTCGCCCACGGTCATGCCGCCGCTGCCGATACGGTATTCGCGGATCGTCGATTCATGGGAGCCGGTACGTTTCTTGATGATCGAGATGGCCCGACGCACTTTGCCCAATGCTTCGAAGTAACGCAGCAGAATGACCGTGTCGGCCAGGTAGGTGATGTCCACGGGGGTCTGCATATCGCCGACCAGCCCGTGTTGAGCGACGGTCATGAACGTGGCAGCGCCCCGGCGGTTGAGGTACAGCAGCAGTTCATGCATATGCAGGATCAGCGCGTTCTCTTCCGGCATGGCGGCCTGATAGCCGTTGATGCTGTCGATGACCACGGTTTTGATACCCCGCTCATCCACGCAGCGGCGCACGCGGTGCGAAAACTCGCCCGGCGACAGCTCCGCTGCGTCGACCTGCTCGATCAGCAGGTTGCCGGTGGCTTGCATCGCGGCGAGGTCGATGCCCATGTTTTTCATGCGTTCGAACAATAGCCCCAGCTCTTCATCGAAGATGAACAGTGCGGCTTTTTCGCCACGGGCGACCGCCGCGGCGGCGAAGATCATCGAGATCAATGACTTGCCGGTCCCCGCAGGGCCGAGGATCAAGCTGCTGGAGCCGGTCTCCACACCGCCGCCCATCAACGCATCCATCTGCGCAATACCGCTGCTCAATGTCTCGCGGATGTAGCCGCCGCGATGTTCGGCTGCCACCAGGCGGGGGAATACGTGGATGCCATCGCCCATGATGGTGCAATCGTGGAAGCCGCCTCGGTATTTCTGGCCACGGTACTTCACCACGCGTATACGGCGCCGCTCAGCGCCATAGGTGGGCGTCAGCTCTTCCAGGCGAATCACGCCGTGGGCCACGCTGTGTACGGTTTTATCCAGGGATTCGGTGGTCAGGTCATCCAGCAGCAGCACCGTGGCGTCATAGCGTACGAAGTAATGCTTGATCGCCAGGATCTGCCGGCGATAGCGCAGCGAGCTTTGTGCCAGGAGCCGGATCTCCGACAGGCTGTCGATGACCACGCGGGTCGGCTTGACTCGCTCGACCACTTCAAAAATCTGCCGGGTGGCTTCCCCCAGTTCAAGGTCGGAGGAATACAGCAGGCTCTGCTGGTGCTCGGCGTTGAGCAGGCTTTCCGGCGGGGTCAGTTCGAAGATATGGATATGGTCGTCGAGTTCCCACCCATGGGATTTGGCGCCCTGGCGCAACTCACGTTCGGTCTCTGACAGGGTGATATACAAACACCGCTCGCCGTTGTGTGCCCCCGCTTGCAGGAAGTGCAGCGCCACGGTGGTTTTGCCAGTGCCGGGTTCGCCTTCCAGCAAGAACAGATGGCTGCGTGAGAGTCCCCCGGAAAGAATGTCATCAAGACCTTCGATACCGGTGGCCGCCTTTTCACTGAACAGCTCTTTGGATGTAGACAAGAAGTGCCCTCGGGTCACGTACAAGTAGAAGGGGCGCCGCCTCAGGGCGCGCCATAAACTCTTGACCGTGGTGGCGTGTGGCGGTTCAACCCATTGTATTAGTTTGTCCGTTTCGCAGGTTTATGCAGGCCTGGTATCAAAGACCTTGTTGCAAGGCCGGGTCGTCTGGGTTCTGTTGCTCAAGTTGGGCCAGCAGTACCTGCACATTTTGCAATTGGCCGCTTTCCTTCCAGTAATTGACCAGCAACACCCGCGCCTTGCGGTTGGCAGGGTGGCGCTGGATGATTTCTTCCAACTGGCGCTGGGCGGCCTCGAGTTCCTGCTGGGCATGCAGGGTGGTGGCGAGGTCGTAGCGGTAATCCTGATTGTCCGGTTCCAGCTCCACGGCCTTGGATAGGCCGAGCAGCGCATAAGGGCGCTCGCCGTGGTGCAGCAGCCACATGCCCAGGGCGTGTTGCAGGTAGGCGGACTCAGGGTGCGCCGCCAATTGGCGAGCCAGCAACTGGCGCGATTCGTCGGTCTTGCCTTGTTTGTCCAGCAGCTCAATTTGCGCGACTACGGCCTGCAGGTTGTCCGGCTGCAAGCGCATCGCCTGTTCCAGGGCGTTTTGTGCCTCCGGCAGCAACGCGCTGTGGATGTACAGCCGCGCCAGTTGAATCCAGCTTTCAGCCGTTTCAGGCTGAGCCTTGAGCGTTTTCACGAATTCATCGAGCACTTGCTGCAATGGCCCGAAATACAGGCCCAGGGTGTCCGGCGAGAGCCCCAGCAAGGCGTTGGCGGCGGCAAAGCGCACGCTTTGCTCGGCGTCCTCCAGGAGTGGCCCGAGCAACAGGGTGCGCTGGCCGGTGGGCACCAGGCCGACAATGCTGCGAATCGCCGCCTCACGAACCCGTGGCGATTCATTGGCCAGGTCCTTGTCGGCCAATTTCAAGGCCTGGGGGCTGGGGTAGTTGGGCAACTCGGCATGCAGCGCGGCGCGACGTTCGTCGGACAGGTCTGGCCGGGCCAACTGCTGATACAGCACGCGGGCCGCCCCCGGTTCGCCGTTGTGCGCCTGTTTCAGGGCCTTGGAATAACCGTGGGCGATGGCAGGGGGCACCGCGACCGGGGTGGCGCGTGAGAAATACCAGGTGATCAGCACAATCAACAACAGGGCGCACAGGCCGACGATGGAGTAACGGCGTGACTTTGACATGCAGGCGTCCGAAAGCTTGGGCAGCTATTACAAAGCGCTCAGCTTCGGTCAGACCAGGGCGAGTGTCAAACCGGCATCAGGTCAGCACGTAGTCCACCGGCTCCAGGGCAGGGGGAAGGTCGGTTGCACCGAGGGCGGCGAGGACCTCTCGTTCCAGGGTGCGCACGATGGCGTTGCAGGGCAGGTCGTTCTCGTCGAAGCCGAACGGGTCTTCCAGGTCGTCACCGATTTCATCCAGGCCGAAGAAGGTGTAGCTGACGATGGCGGTGAACACCGGCGTCAGCCAGCCCAGCGGCTCGGCCATGGCGAATGGCAAGAGAATGCAGAACAGGTAAATGGTGCGATGCAGCAGCAGCGTGTAGGGAAAGGGCAGGGGCGTGGCCTTGATCCGCTCGCAGGAAGCCTGTACCTGGCAGAGGCTGACCAGGCGGGTTTCGAGCTGGGTGTAGCGCCATTCACTGATCACGCCGTGTTCGGCCAGCGTGGAAAACCGCGCGCCCAGCTGTTGCAGGACCTGGTCGGGAAGATTGGGATGGGCCGCCGGCACCCCGATCCAGGGCTTGATCGCCTGGGCTTCATCCTCCAGGCGCAGGCGCGCGATCAAACCGTGGGCAAAACCGCACAAGCCGCGCAACAGGCTTGCCCGTTCCAGTGGGTCGCCGAGCACCTGGGTTTCACGTATCAACGAGCGCACATCAATGAGCATCTGCCCCAACTGCTTGCGACCTTCCCACCAGCGGTCGTAGCAGGCGTTGTTGCGAAAGCTCATGAAGATCGACAGCGACAGCCCCAGCAGCGTGAACGGCGTAGCGTTGACCTTGGAGAAATAGGCGGGGTGCAGGGTTTCCACCAGCACGATCACCGAGGCCAGCAATGTCACCAGCAGGCTGCGCAGGGCGATGCGCTTGGCAATCGAGCCCTTGAGGGAAAACAGGATGCCCAGGAGGTTGGGTTTGGGGCGAACGATCATCGCAAGGGGGCTTCTTCGGTGGCGCAGGCCATCAGGTTAGAAGCTGGCGGGCGAACCGTCCAATCGCTTGGGCCGACCGGCTGATCGGTGGGGTCTATGATGAGAAGGCATTGGCCAAACCAGTCAGCCAGGTTGATGGCTTTGACCATTGCTGCTGCAACGCTCTAGAGCGACTATTTCACGGGTTCCGTTTACGTCCTGAAAATAAAAATACAGAAGGATTTAAAGCGATGCGTGAGTATTTGGCTGCCACCACCGAGTTTGATTACCAGCACACCGTAGATGCCGCCTTGGCTGGCAACCTGCAGGGCCTGAATGCCTGTGTTGAATGCTGCGACCGCCATGCCTTGCCTGGGCGTATCGCGTTGTTCTGGGAGGGCAAGGACGGGCGCAGCGCCACGTCCACCTTCAGCGAGTTGCAGGACCAGGCGGCACGCTTCGCCAACTTCCTGCTGGCTCAGGGCGTCAAGCGTGGCGACAAGGTCGCCGGCCTGTTGCCACGCACCGCCGAGTTGCTGGTGGTGGTGTTCGCCACCTGGCGTATCGGTGCGGTCTATCAACCGCTGTTTACCGCCTTTGGCCCCAAGGCCATTGAACACCGCTTGAACAGTTCCGGCGCAGCCCTGGTGGTCACCGATGCGGTGAATCGGCCCAAGCTCGCGGAGGTTCAGGGCTGCCCGACCATCGTCACGGTCACCGGCCCTAAAGGTGAAGGCCTGGTACGGGGCGATTTCAGCTTCTGGGCCGAGTTGCCCAACTATTCCAAGCTCTGCGAGCCGGTGCTGCTGGACGCCGAAGAGCCGTTCCTGCTGATGTTCACCTCGGGCACCACCGGGCCATCGAAAGCCTTGTCGGTACCGCTCAAGGCCATCGTTGCGTTCCAGAGCTATACCCGTGATGCGGTCGACCTGCGTCCTGAAGACGCGTTCTGGAACGTCGCCGACCCGGGCTGGGCCTACGGCATCTATTTCGGCGTGACCGGGCCGTTGTCCATGGGCCATCCGATCACCTTCTACGACGGCCCGTTCACCCTGGAAAGCACCTGCCGGGTCATCAATAAATACGGGATCACCAACCTCACCGGTTCGCCGACGGCCTATCGCCTGTTGATTGCCGGGGGCGAGCAGTTCGCCCGTTCGATCAAGGGCAAGCTGCGTATTGTCAGCAGCGCCGGCGAGCCGTTGAACCCGGAAGTGATCCGCTGGTTTGCCGACAACCTGGGCGTCACCATCCACGACCACTACGGCCAGACCGAACTGGGCATGGTGCTGTGCAACCATCATGGCCTGGCGCATCCGGTACACATCGGCTCGGCTGGGTTTGCTTCGCCGGGGCATCGCATCGTGGTGCTGGATGACGATTACCAGGAGCTGCCTGCCGGCCAACCGGGCATTCTCGCCATTGATCGCGAGCAATCGCCGATGTGCTGGTTCGCCGGCTACGACGGGGTGAAGACCAAGGCGTTCGTCGGTAAGTACTACCTCAGTGGCGACACGGTCGAATTGAACCCGGACGGCAGCATCAGCTTTGTGGGGCGCAGTGATGATGTGATCACCACCTCCGGCTATCGGGTCGGCCCCTTCGACGTGGAAAGCGCGCTGGTTGAACACCCGGCCGTGGTCGAAGCCGCCGTGGTCGGCAAGCCCGACCCGGAGCGCACCGAGCTGGTGAAAGCCTTTGTGGTGATCAACGAGCAATACCGTGCGACCCCGGAGCTGGCCGAAGAGCTGCGCCTGCATGTGCGCAAGCGCCTGGCCGCGCATGCCTACCCGCGGGAAATCGAATTTGTCAGCGACTTGCCCAAGACTCCGAGCGGCAAGCTGCAACGTTTTATCTTGCGTAACCAGGAAATCGCCAAGGCCCAAGCGGCGTTGGCGTGATCCACCTTTCAAGGAAACAATGATGCAGATTGCAAACAAGGTTTTTCTGGTCAGCGGCGGCGCTTCGGGCCTCGGCGCGGCCACGGCCGAGATGCTGATCGCGGCCGGTGCCAAGGTCATGCTGGTGGACCTGAACGCCGAAGCCATCGCCGCCAAGGCCCGGCAACTGGGTGACAACGCCCGCAGCGCCGTGGCGGATATCAGCCAGGAAGCCGCCGCCGAAGCCGCCGTAAAGGCCGCCGTGGCTGCCTTTGGTGGTCTGCATGGCCTGGTTAACTGCGCCGGCGTGGTGCGTGGCGAGAAAATCCTCGGCAAGAACGGTCCCCACGCGTTGGCCAGCTTCGCCCAGGTGATCAACGTCAACCTGATCGGCAGCTTCAACCTGCTGCGCCTGGCCGCGGCGGCCATCGCCGAAACCGAAGCCAATGCCGAGGGCGAACGCGGGGTGATCATCAACACCGCGTCGGTCGCAGCGTTTGACGGGCAGATCGGCCAGGCGGCGTATGCGGCTTCCAAAGGCGCGATCGCCAGCCTGACCCTGCCGGCGGCACGGGAACTGGCGCGATTCGGCATTCGCGTGATGACCATCGCCCCGGGCATCTTCGAAACGCCAATGATGGCGGGCATGACCCCGGAAGTCCGCGATTCTCTCGCCGCCGGCGTGCCATTCCCGCCACGCCTGGGCAAACCTGCCGAGTACGCCGCGTTGGTGCGGCACATCATCGAAAACAGCATGCTCAATGGCGAGGTGATCCGTCTCGACGGTGCCTTGCGCATGGCAGCCAAGTGAGGAGGATGCGTCATGAATGATCCCATCGTGATTGTCAGTGCCGCGCGTACGCCCATGGGCGGGTTCCAGGGCGACCTTAAGGGCCTGACCGCGCCGCAACTGGGCGCTGCCGCGATTCGCGCGGTGGTCGAGCGCGCCGGTATCGCCAACGATGCCGTGGATGAGGTGTTGTTCGGCTGTGTACTGCCGGCCGGCCTCGGCCAGGCACCTGCGCGCCAGGCGGCCCTCGGCGCCGGGCTGGACAAGGCCACGCGCTGTACCACCCTCAACAAGATGTGTGGTTCGGGCATGGAAGCGACCATCCTGGCCCATGACTCGCTGTTGGCGGGCAGCGTCGACGTGGTGGTTGCCGGCGGCATGGAAAGCATGTCCAACGCACCGTACCTGCTGGACCGCGCCCGCAGCGGCTACCGCATGGGCCACGGCAAGGTGCTCGACCATATGTTCCTCGACGGCCTGGAAGACGCCTACGACAAAGGCCGCCTGATGGGCACCTTTGCCGAAGATTGCGCCGAGCACAACGGTTTTACCCGTGAAGCCCAGGACGCCTTCGCCATTGCCTCCCTGACCCGTGCACAGCAGGCCATCACCCAAGGCTGCTTCACCGCCGAGATCGTCCCGGTGCAGGTCACCGTGGGCAAAGAGCAGAAGACCATCCTGCACGACGAGCAACCCCCCAAGGCCAAGCTGGACAAGATCGCCAGCCTGAAGCCGGCCTTCCGCGAAGGCGGCACCGTCACTGCGGCCAACTCCAGTTCGATTTCCGATGGCGCGGCGGCGTTGCTGCTGATGCGTGAGTCCGAGGCGCACAAGCGCGGGCTCACGCCGTTGGCGGTGATCCACGGGCATGCGGCGTTTGCCGACGAGCCGGGCCTGTTCCCGGTGGCGCCAGTGGGGGCGATTCGCAAGCTGATGAGCAAGACCGGCTGGAACCTGGACGACGTGGACCTGTTTGAAATCAACGAGGCCTTTGCCGTGGTCAGCCTGGTCACCATGAGCAAGCTGGAGATTCCCCACGACAAGGTCAATATCCATGGCGGCGCCTGCGCCCTGGGCCACCCGATTGGTGCCTCCGGCGCGCGGATCCTGGTGACGCTGCTTTCGGCCCTGCGCCAAAAAGGCCTCAAGCGTGGCGTTGCCGCCATTTGCATCGGCGGTGGTGAAGCCACGGCCATGGCCGTCGAATGCCTGTATTAAGGACTCTGTACCATGCTCCCGAATGACGAACAGCTGCAAATCAGTGACGCGGCCCGGCAATTTGCCCAGGAACGCCTGAAACCGTTCGCCGCCGAATGGGACCGCGAGCACCGCTTTCCCAAGGAAGCCATCGGCGAAATGGCCGAATTGGGCTTTTTCGGCATGCTGGTGCCGGAACAATGGGGCGGTTGCGACACCGGCTACCTGGCCTATGCCATGGCCCTGGAAGAAATCGCCGCAGGTGACGGCGCGTGCTCGACCATCATGAGCGTGCACAACTCCGTCGGTTGCGTGCCGATTCTCACGTTCGGCAACGATCAGCAGAAAGAACAATTCCTCAAACCCCTGGCCAGCGGCGCCATGCTCGGCGCCTTTGCCCTCACCGAGCCCCAAGCGGGCTCCGATGCCAGCAGCCTGAAAACCCGGGCGCGCCTGGAAGGCGACCATTACGTGTTGAACGGCTGCAAACAGTTCATCACCTCCGGGCAAAACGCCGGGATCGTGATCGTGTTTGCGGTCACCGACCCCGCCGCGGGCAAGCGCGGGATCAGCGCATTCATCGTGCCGACGAATTCACCGGGCTACACCGTGGCGCGGGTTGAAGACAAGTTGGGGCAGCATGCCTCCGACACCTGCCAGATCCTGTTTGAGGATGTGAAGGTGCCGGTGGCGAATCGCCTGGGCGAGGAGGGCGAAGGCTACCGTATCGCCCTGGCCAACCTTGAGGGCGGTCGCGTCGGTATTGCCTCGCAATCAGTGGGCATGGCCCGCGCAGCGTTCGAAGCGGCGCGCGACTATGCCCGTGAACGCGAAAGCTTTGGCAAAGCCTTGATCGAACACCAGGCCGTGGCGTTCCGCCTGGCGGACATGGCCACGCAAATCGCGGTTGCCCGTCAGATGGTGCATTACGCCGCAGCCCTGCGTGACAGCGGCAAACCGGCCTTGGTCGAGGCGTCCATGGCCAAGCTGTTCGCTTCGGAAATGGCCGAGAAAGTCTGTTCGGCCGCCTTGCAAACCTTGGGCGGTTACGGTTACCTGAGCGACTTCCCCCTGGAGCGGATCTACCGCGATGTGCGGGTCTGCCAGATCTACGAAGGCACCAGCGATATCCAGCGCATGGTCATTTCACGCAATCTTTAAGGAGCCGAAACATGAGTTACGAAACCATCCTGCTCGAAGTCCAGGGCCGTGTCGGACTGATCACCCTCAACCGCCCGCAAGCCCTGAACGCGCTGAACGCGCAACTGGTCAGTGAGCTGAACCTGGCGCTCGACAGCCTGGAAGCCAATCCGGAAATCGGCTGCATCGTGCTCACCGGCTCGAAGAAAGCCTTCGCGGCCGGTGCCGACATCAAGGAAATGGCCGAGCTGACTTACCCCCGGATCTACCTCGATGACCTGTTCAGCGACAGCGACCGCGTGGCCAACCGCCGCAAGCCGATCATCGCCGCAGTCAACGGCTTCGCCCTCGGCGGCGGCTGTGAGCTGGCGCTGATGTGCGACTTTATCCTCGCCGGCGACACTGCCAAGTTCGGCCAGCCGGAAATCAACCTTGGCGTCCTGCCGGGTATGGGCGGAACCCAGCGCCTGACCCGCGCGGTGGGCAAGGCCAAGGCCATGGAAATGTGCCTGACCGGGCGCTTCATCGACGCGGTGGAAGCGGAGCGATGCGGGATTGTCGCGCGTATCGTGCCAGCCGATGAACTGCTGGACGAAGCGCTGAAAGTCGCCACCCTGATCGCCAGCAAGTCGGTACCGATCAGCATGATGGTCAAGGAAAGCGTGAACCGCGCGTTTGAAGTCAGCCTGTCGGAAGGCGTGCGCTTTGAGCGTCGGGTGTTCCACGCAGCGTTCGCCACCCAGGATCAGAAAGAAGGGATGGCGGCGTTCGTGGCCAAGCGCGCGCCAGCGTTCAAGGATAAATAACCCGGTATCCGGAACACCGGGGTTCAAATGGACTTGTTGTGACAAGCGGGCCTGTTGTGGCGAGCGGGCTTGCCCCGCGTTGGGCTGCGAAGCAGCCCCAATAAGGCCCCCGCGTTTATCCAGGCCTATTAAATCGTCAGGTTTTGGGGCCGCTTCGCGCCCCAACGCGGGGCAAGCCCGCTCGCCACAACAAGCCTGCTCACCATATCAAGCCGACTTGCCGCATCAAGCCCATTTGCCGCATCAAGTCCACTTGCCACATCAAGCCCCCTCCCACAGCCGTTTCAATCAAAGCTGGTAATTCTTGAGCTCTCGGGCAATCACCATCCGCTGGATCTCGCTGGTGCCTTCGTAAATCTGCGTGATCCGCGCATCCCGGTAGTAACGCTCCACCGGGTAATCCTCCAGGTACCCATACCCTCCATGAATCTGCATGGCCGAGGAGCAGACCTTTTCAGCCATTTCCGAGGCGAACAGCTTGGCCTGGGACGCCTCAGACAAGCAGGGCTTGCCGGCACTGCGCAGGCGCGCGGCGTGCAGGATCAGCAGGCGCGCGGCATTCAGCCGGGTTTGCATATCGGCCAACAGGTTGGCGACGCTCTGGTGCTCGATGATTGCCTTATCGAACTGCACGCGGTCACGGGCATAGGCCAGCGCCGCTTCAAAGGCGGCACGGGCGATGCCCAGGGCCTGGGCGGCGATGCCAATACGGCCACCTTCGAGGTTGGACAGGGCAATTGCCAGGCCTTTGCCGCGCTCACCCAGCAGGTTGGCCTCGGGGACTGTGCATTGGTTGAGGGTGACGGCGCAGGTGTCGGACGCGCGAATGCCCATCTTGTGTTCGGTACGGTCCACCACGAACCCGGGCGTATCGGTGGGCACCAGGAAGGCGGAGATGCCTTTCTTGCCCAGTTCAGGGTCGGTGACGGCGAACACAATGGCCAGCTTGGCGCGCTTGCCGTTGCTGACAAACTGCTTGGCGCCGTTGATCACCCACTGGCCGTCGCGCAATTCGGCGCGGGTACGCAGGTTATGGGCTTCGGACCCCGCCTGGGGTTCGGTCAGGCAAAAGCAGCCGATGGCCTGGCCGCTGGCGAGGTCCGCCAGCCAGGTTTGTTTCTGTTCGGTGGTGCCGTAGTTGAGGATAGGCCCGCAACCCACTGAATTATGGATACTCATCAGTGCGCCCGTGGCGCCGTCACCGGCGGAAATTTCTTCCACCGCCAAGGCATAGGCCACGTAATCGACGTAGGTGCCGCCCCATTCTTCCGGCACGACCATGCCCAGCAGGCCCAGCTCGCCCATCTTGGCGACCAGGGCATCATCGATCCAGCCGGCTTTTTCCCAGGCCTGGGCGTGTGGGGCGATTTCGCCACGGGCAAAGTCGCGTGCCATGTCACGAATCATGACTTGTTCTTCAGTGTATTCAATATCTTGCATGACTTAGTTCGCAACCTGCTTGAAGGTGTGGAAGAAGCTCTCGACATGGTTGGCATCCAACTCATGGAGCGTCGGCGGATTCCAACGTGGGGTTTTGTCCTTGTCGATAATCAGGGCGCGCACGCCTTCGATCAGGTCGCCACGCTCGAACCATTGGCGGTCCAGGTGCAGCTCCAGGGCAAAGCACTGTTCCAGAGGGAGACGGCGACCGCGCCGCAGCATTTGCAAGGTCACCGCCATGGCCAGCGGCGAGCGGGTTTTCATCAGGTTGGCGGTGGTCATGGCCCATTCATGGCTGTCAGCCACGGTGACTTCCTGCAACTGTTCGACCATGCTCGGTACGTCCGGCAGTGCAAAGAAATGATCGATAGGCGAGCGTAAGGCCGCGAGCGGCGCGTCGGGCAGTTGCTGTACGGCCAGTTTGGCAAGTACGCCTTGCAGGTCCTTGAGTGGGGAGTCCTGCCATGCCAGGCGATCGAGTTTCTGGTCGAGGTCGGCCAGCCTGGTGCTGTCCAGGTACCAATCCGCCAGCCCGCAGTACAGCGCGTCAGCCGCGCGAATCTGCACGCCGGTGACGCCCAGGTAGATACCCAGCTCGCCTGGGATGCGCGGCAGGAAATAACTGCCGCCCACGTCAGGGAAATAACCGATAGCCACTTCCGGCATCGCCAGGCGACTGCGTTCGGTGACGACGCGCAGATCCGCGCCTTGCACCAGGCCCATGCCGCCGCCAAGGACAAACCCGTCCATCAGGGCCAGTACGGGTTTGCGGTAATGGTGGATGGCCAGGTCGAGGGCGTATTCCTCGACGAAAAAATCCTCGTGCAGCGTGTCGCCGTTCTTGAAGCTGTCGTAGAGGGAACGGATATCGCCACCGGCACAGAAGGCTTTTTCGCCGGCACCGCGCAGTACCACGGCGTAGACCTGAGGGTCATCGGCCCAGGCCTGCAACTGGCGAGACAGGCTGCGGACCATGTCCAGGGTGATGGCGTTTAAGCCGGCAGGGCGATTGAGGGTGAGATGGCCAATATGGTTGCGCACTTGGGCCAGTACTTCGTGCTGCAGATTATCGGTATGGCTTGCTTCGGATGAAACCTGAGCAGTCATCTGTAACTCCCTGCTTTTATTGTTCTTTATCTAGATGTTTGCGGATGAACCATCTCGCGATCCTACCAGTGCAAATTTGCCCAGTACAACCCGGAATCCTGCAGGTCGTTTTTGCATTTATGCAGAAGTGCCGCTCAGGCTGGGGGCGGGTCGAAAAAACCTGCCAGGGCCTCGGCACAGAGCAGCACGGCACGCCGGGCACTGGCCTCAGTGGCAGGATAGTTGATAAAGCCATGAGGCATGCCGGTGTACTCCTTGTGTTGCACCGGCACGCCTGCCCGTTTCAAGCCACGTGCAAAGGCGCGCCCTTCATCGCGCAAGAGGTCGCAGCCGGCGGTAATGATCAGGGCTGCGGGCAACCCTTGCAGCGAGGTATCGCGCGCCGGCGAAAGCCAGGGATGCCCCAGGGGAATACCGGGCGGTACGTACTGGTCGAGGTACCAGTCCATCAGCTCGGCTGTCAGGCCAAACCCGTTGGCAAAGTTCCTGCGGGAGCGGTTGCGCGCCAGGCAGTCGAGCACCGGGTACAGCAACAGTTGGAAACCGATGGGCGGGGCGCCCAGGTCCCTGGCCATTTGGCAGATCACCGCCGCCAACCCACCGCCCGATCCGCCCCCGGCGACCGCGATGCGCTGCGGATCCAGCCCAAGGGACGCACCGTTGCGGGCGATCCAGGAAGTGGCGGTATAGCAGCTCTTCACCGCCGCGGGAAAGCGGTGTTCCGGTGGGCGGGGGTAATCCACCGCCACCACGGCGCAACCTGCCCACTCACTCATGACCCGGCAAAAGCTGTCGTGGGTGTCCAGGTCCCCGGTGACCCAACCGCCACCGTGGAAGTACATCAGCACCGGCGCCGGGGCAGGGCGCGCGGGGCGGTACAGGCGCACCCCCACTGGTCGTCCCTCGGTCGCCAAGGTCAGGTCGCTGACGTCCATGACCACGGCATCGCGCACCTCCTTGCGTGCTTGTTCCGGGGTCATGGTGTCGCGGCCTGTGCCTGGGCTTCGATTTCCACCAGATATTCCGGACCGATCAGCGCGCAGACGCCCAGCAACATGGTGGTCGGTTCGCAGCCATCAAAAAACGCTTTATGGGCCTTGGCGATTTCCGGCCACCAATTCACGTTGGTGGTGTACATGCGCGTGGCAATTATTCGGGTACGGTCCGTGCCCAACTGCTGGAGCGCCGCTTCGATGATCTCCAGGCAGCGCCGGGTCTGCAGGTACACGTCGTTTGGGGCGTAGGGGTTGCCGTCTTCGTCAAAGGCCACTGTGCCACTGGTGACAATGATGTTACCGGCCCGCAACGCGCGGCAGTAGCCACCGGCCTTTTCCCATTTCGCCGCTGAGAAGCAGCGCTGAATCGGATCGTTGTTCATGATCAGTGGAGCTCCACATGAATGGTTTTCAGGCCTCGAAACTGCAAGTTGTTGGTGCGCCAAACCGGTGGCTGCCCATCGATCAAGCGCAGGTTGGGGAACCGCATCAGCAGGCTGGTGAACACGATATGGGCCTCCAGCCGAAACAGCGCGGTCCCCATGCAGAAGTGTTCGCCGCGCCCAAAGGCCAGGTGGTCGTTCTTTTCGCGTCGGATATCAAAACGGTCCGGGTCCAGGAAGTGCGCGGCGTCGCGGTTGGCGGCGGCGCGGACCAGAAATACCAGCTCGCCCTTGCGCATCATGCGGCCCTTGAGTTCGATGTCCTCCCGCAGCACGCGGTGGCTGAATTGACCCGAGGGGTCGATCCGCAGCATTTCTTCGATGGCGCACGCCATGAGTGAAAGGTCGGCCCGCAGCGCCTGCAACTGATCGGGATTGAGCAGCAAGTGCAGCAGGCCAATACCCAGCATGTCGGCGCTGGTTGTGTTGCCGGCCACCAGCACGAACGCCAGTTGCGCGAGTAAATTGCCCTTGGTGATGGCAGCTGCCTCGCCCGCGGCGATCACTCGGCTGACAAGGTCGTCTTCGGGCGCCTGGCGGCGCTGATCGATCAGGTCGCCGAAATACTCATACATTTCTTCCAGCCCTTGCAGGGCTTCGCGGGGGCCATACGCCGGGTCCAGGCTGCCCACCAGAAACACCAGAATGTCATCAGTCCAGCGCCGCAGCCTCAGCGCGTCTTTTTGCGGGATCCCATAGAGTTTGGCCAGGATACGCGCCGGCACCTGGTTGAACAGCTCGGCCATCAGATCCGGTTCGTCGCTCAATTGCGACAGCAGCTCATCGACAATCGCCTGGATGTCTGCGCGCAATGCGTCGATGGCGCGCGGGGTAAAGGCCCGGCTCAACAATTGGCGACTGGCCTGGTGGGCCTGGCCGTCCTGGGCATACATCCACCGCGAGGCTTTTTCCACAAAAGGCTCGACCATCGCGCGTTTGTCCTCTGGCAATTGGGCATTCACCAATTGGCGTATCCGGTCGGAGGAGTAGCGCCTGGCATCACCCTGCGCTGCGTAGACGTCATCAAAACGGGTCAGCATCCAGGCGTTGAAATGGGGGCACCAGTACACCGGATAATGTTCGCGCAGACAGGCAAACGCCGGATAGGGATCACGAACGGTGTCTGGGTTGGAAAAGTCGGGCGGTGATGGACGGGCCATGTTCATTGCTCCCTATACAGTGCACGGGTGAATTGATGGATGTAGTCGGCTTTGGCGATCGGTGCATCGACCAACACCGAAGGTGGCTTCAACCAAGCGGCCAATTGGGCGAGGCGTGCCACGCTGGGCCGCTGTTCCGCGGGGCTGGCGAGCAGGCCCCAGTGGTGCAGGTACGCAACAAATACGTGGGTCAGGTCGTGCAGGATGGGCGGCTGGAGGCGTGCGGATTCGGCGGCCTGGATGATCAGGTCGAGTGCGCGGGCGTACGCCAGCCCGACCGCCTGTCGATGGGAAAAGTCGTTGCCCGGTCGGCACTCCTGGACAATGGTTTGCTCGATCTGCTGGCCAAGGTTGCACGGCGGTACGTGGTCGAAGCGTGGGCGCGCCAGGGCATCCTTGATTACCTGATAGGCCATCACGCTGTTGTCACCGGCGAACGTAATGCTGATTTCTAAGTCCATGCGCAGGGTGACGATCTGGTTGTAGTGATGGAACCCCTGGGAGCCGCAGAGTTCGCGGCACTGGGCGATCACTTCCAGTCCCATCCAGGTACCGACGCATTTGCTCAGGGCCGCGAGGATATGCAGCGCCTTGCGCTGCTCGGTATGCGGCCAGTGTGCTTCGAAGCGGGTGAGGATGGCCTGCTCGAGGTATTTGAGCGCCAGCGCCTTGAGCTGGGCGTTATAGAGGCGCTGCCGGAACAGCGGGTTGCCGAGCAACGGACCGGCCGCTAACAGCCGGTGGCGGCCAAATCGATACGTCAGGTATGCGCACAGCCCGGCGCCGTGGCGCGAGGCGGCCATCAACAACAGGCGCTCTTGCAGGAACGTTTCCAGCGCATTGATGAAGCGCTCGCCTTTGGGCAAGTCGCTGATGAACTGTCCATTGGCGGTAAACCGTGCGTAGCGCTGCAACAGCGCATCGGTACCCAGTTGCATCTGGCAAAAACGCAAGGCGCCAACTTCATTGGCATGAATACCGCCCTTGGGGTCACAGGCAATGACCTTCAGCCCTGGGCGCAGAGGGCCGTTTTCCTGGTCGCGAATCACCACGCGAAACCAGTGGTGCCCCTGGTCTTGGCTGTCGACCAGCAAGCGCGCGAGCACCATTACCACCTGCGCCGCGTGCAGGCTGTTGCCGATCCAATACTTGCAGGCCTCTGCGCAGGGCGAATCGAGCACCAGGCAGTGCCGTTCAGGATCATAGGTGACGGTGGTCTTGAGGTTACGGACGTCGGTGCCACTGGCGATTTCAGTACAGCCAAACGCATACACCGCACGCATCTGGATGACTTCGTCACGGTAGCGCGCCACCTGCTCGGGGCTGCCCTGGGTCAGCAGGGCGTTGGCGGCGATCATGTGATCCACCAGCGAGGAATACAGGGCGTAGTCGTAGGCGCCGATCAGGCCGATGCGTTCGCACAGGTCTCGAAAATGTGAAGCGTCGGGTTGGCCGAGCCACATGTCGTTGTTGATCAGCCCCGCATCGAAAATCGCATGCATGCGCCTGATCGTCAGGTCCATGTAGGCTCTAAGGGGCAGGTGATAACGCTGTCGGTGGTCGAAAAGCGGCGCGCGCAGCACCTTCTGCAAGTGGTCGTCCACGATGGATCCTCACCAGGTTTGAATGGAGCATTCAAAACACTTGAGCAGGAGGGCCAGCATGTGGAACGACGATGAGAGCGGAACCGGGAAAGCCTTGACCTGTATCACCGCTCTGTGAGCACCCATTGATAGCCAGACGATCCAATGTCTTCGCTACTGGTTTACGGCGATCCAGAATTCAGAGAAAAGCAGACAACAACAAGTGGTTTGTACAACCTTAGCCCATCACACACGGGCGTAAACACCATTCGTCGTGAATGCGCCTACTCCACGCGACTCGCCAACACTTGGCCGATACTTCTGCGCCGCGCATGGCTTTCGGCAGCGTGGATCAGCTGTTCCAGCTCGGAGGGCTCGATGTCGTAGAACTGCTCCATGTCGGATAACGCCAGCTTGAGGTCGGCGGCGGTGATCGATGGGTCTCTTGCTGCCTGAGACTTATTCGTGAAGATGCCCGGTACCTCGGTCGCGCCCTTGGGATAGCGCGTGCGTGTGGCGTTGTTGTAGGCCAGCGCGCACATGAGTAAGGCAGCGGCGCCGAGCATGACCGCCGGCAGTTCCTGCCAGCCGAGGGCCGCCGAGCTGGGGTCGGCCAGTACCAGCGTCATCGCCAGGCCGCCCGCCGGCGGGTGCAGGCAGCGCAGCCAGCAGATCAGGATGACGGTCATGCCCGCCGCCAGGCAGGCGCTGCCCAGGGTGCGCCCCAGTACCCGAGCAACCAACAGCGCGACCACTGCGGCACACAGGTAGCTGCCAATGATCGACCACGGCTGCGCCAGCGCACCGGATGAGACGGCGAACAGCAACACTGCCGAAGCGCCCAGAGGCCCCAGCAAGTGCAGGGCGACTTCCATGCCAAATACTTGGGCGCATACCCAGACACTGAGCAGGGTGCCCAGGGCCATGCCAATCGCGGCACGGCTCCATTCGGCGGGGCGGGTATTGATAGCAGCAGGTAACCAGCGAGCAAGCATTGAGAAAGGGTCCGTCAACAGCAGGCGAAAAAAAAGGCTTGCCTGGTTGCCCGGAAAAGCCCTTTGAACGTTCCAACATTTGGGGGAGGAACCTGCGTAGTGTGCCGGCCCTGATGCAAGGTCGCCAATGCATATTAATGAAGGTTAAGTTCAATAATGATGAACTCAGTTGAGCTGCGGCGAAGGAGTGGGGGCCTGGCAGACCTGGCCGAGGATGCGATTATGCAGTTCATCGCTCAAGAGCCGTTCCTGCAGGTTTTCGCGCACCTTGGGGTCGTTGGACAATGGACCTTTCAGCGCCACCAGGGCGTTACGCAATTCCATGAGGCGTTCCAGCCTGGGGATGGGGATGTAGCCGAGATGGACGTGCTCATGCGTCAACGGAAAAGGAGCATCAAGCAATAAGTCATCGCGCACGGCATCATCCTTTTTAATGAGGTACGCCACTGGGTTGCCTGCGGCTGATAGCGTCCTTGTCGTTATCCATTCGATCAAGGCGTGGCAAATAGTTACCGCCTTTGACGAGCGAGTTTACCGCTGGGCTTCGAGCACGGGGAAGGGGAGCGCCACGCGCCATTACCCATAGTTGTGTAGGAGTTTTCCGGGAAGTGCCGGCCGAAGCCGGCAGCGTCACGGTTGGATGGTTTTGGACAGGTGCAGCAGCACGTAGGGGTTCTTGTCGAACTCGCCGGTGAGCGTTGGCGTGATCGAACGAAAACGCGGGTCTTGCAGCTCTTCAAAGTCAGCTTTGCTCATCACCAGCCATGCTGGCCCCTGGATCGTCGCCAGTTCGGCAGGCAGTTGGGTAAACAGCGGTACCCGGTCGCAATCAAGGTTGACGATCAATTTGATCGCCTTGGCGTCCTTGCCCAGGGCATGCAGCACGACAGGCGCCGGTTGCTGCTTGACCTGCGCCTGAACAGCAAGGCTGAAGGTGCGGGTGTCGTAGAGGCTGCGCTCCAGCGGTTCGACCACCAGAATGTAAGTGCTCCATACCGCCAGCACCGCGGTCAAGGCAGGCGCGAGTGAGCGCAGCCGTGACTTGAATAGCGCCAGCAGCGCCAGTACCTGCAGCACGCCAAGTATGCCGAAGACGCCGCCAAGATGACTCAATTGCTCGGGATAGCGTGGGCGCGCCAGCCACAGGCCGACGATCAGCAGCCCCGGCAGCAGCGTCCACAGCCCCAGCATCAGGCCGCGCAACCAGCCAAACAGGCGGCCCTGCGTCACCTGGAACGGATACGCCGCAATTATTGCCGCCATCGGCAGCATCGGCAGCACATACCGCGCCTTCTTGGCCTGGGGAACCGACAAGCCGAGCATCACCAGCAGGCCCGCCGCCGCGCAATACAGCACCAACTGCAGGGCTGGATCCGGCGCGCGCCGTCCTCCTATCGCCACCGCGAGCAGCACCAGCAAGGCCAACGGGTAGGCCAGCGCGTAATTGCCCATGGAGCTGGTGAAGTAATACAGCACACCGCTGGAGCCTTCACTGCCATCCATGCGCCCCATGAACTGCATGCGGATCACGTCTTGCATGAACACTTCGCCGCCACTGAGCTTGGCCAGCAGCAACAGCAGGCCGACACACGCCACCAGCAGGGCCAGGGCCAGGAAGCCAAAGCTGAACAGCTGGCGCCATTGCCGGTTGATCAGGTAGTAGCTGCACAGCACGCCCGTAGGGATCACCAGGCCGATCGGCCCGCGAATCGCAAACCCCACGAGCAAAAGCAGATACAGCCAGTGCAGGCGCTTGCCCGCACCGAAGTGATCATGGGCATAGCCCAGGTAGAAGACTGCCAGGGCGACAGCCGCGAGCATCTGGTCCAAGGAAACGGCGCGGGTTTCGCTGATGAAGGTGCTGCTGAGCAGCAACATCGCTACGCTCAACAGGCCCCAGCGCTGGGAGTACGGCGCCGTCAGGCGGTACACCAGCATGACAATCAGCGCCGAAGCAATGGACGTTGGCAACCAGGCCGTGAAGCTGTTGACCTGGCCCAAGGGCAAGGACAGCAGCCAGGTCATCAGTGTCGAGGTCGCCAGGTAGTCGGCGTAGGGTTGCCCGTAGGTCGTGGGGAAGAAGCTTGGCCCATGGCGCAGCATCTCCTGGGCGAACACTACGAAGCGCGAGTCAAAGCCGATGATAGCCTGGTGCCAGTTGCCGGCAATGAACAACAGCAACGCCAGCAGCCCCAAGCCAAGGGACTGTCGGCGAATCGTTGCAGTAAGCAGGGGCGCTTGAGCTTTGTTCACGTCTCAGGCTTCCACAACCTGCGGTACCCACTGCTGCTGGGGAATCGGCAACTGGCAGGAGTCGCCACGGCCCATTGGGAAATACTGGAAGCCTTTGCGTGCCAGGCGCTCGCCGTCGTACAAGTTGCGGCCGTCGAAGATCACTGGGGTTTTCAGGCGCTGGTGGATCAGGTCGAAGTCCGGTGCCTTGAACTGCTGCCATTCGGTGCAGACAATCAGCGCATCGGCGCCACTCAGGGTGGATTCGGGGGTGCCCATCAGCATCAGGCGCGGGTCATCGCCGTAGATGCGTTGGGTTTCCTGCATGGCTTCCGGGTCAAAGGCGCGCACATTGGCGCCGGCGGCCCACAATGCTTCCATCAGCACGCGGCTTGGGGCGTCACGCATGTCGTCGGTGTTGGGCTTGAAGGCCAGGCCCCACAGCGCGAAGGTCTTGCCACGCAGGTTGCCCTTGAAGAAGGCATTGACGCGCTCGTACAGCTTGCTCTTCTGGCGCTGGTTGATGGCTTCCACGGCTTCCAGCAGGTCGCTGGAGCAATTGGCCTGCTTGGCGCTGTGGATCAGAGCGCGCATGTCCTTGGGGAAACACGAGCCGCCGTAGCCGCACCCCGGGTAGATGAAGTGGTAGCCAATCCGTGAGTCGGCGCCAATGCCCAGGCGCACGGCTTCGATGTCCGCCCCCAGGTGTTCGGCCAGCTCGGCGATCTGGTTGATAAAGCTGATCTTGGTGGCCAGCATGCAGTTGGCGGCGTACTTGGTCAGTTCGGCGCTGCGCAGGTCCATGAAGATGATGCGGTCGTGGTTGCGGTTGAACGGCGCGTACAGGTCGCGCATGACATCGCGCACTTCTTCGCGCTCGCAGCCGATGATGATCCGGTCCGGGCGGCGGCAGTCGGCAACCGCCGAGCCTTCCTTGAGGAATTCCGGGTTGGAGACGATATCGAACTCCAGGTGCCGGCCAGCCAGGTGCAGGGCTTTCTCGATATGGGCGCGCAAGGTGTCGCCGGTGCCGACGGGAACGGTGGATTTTTCCACCAGGATCACCGGTTCGATGCGATGACGGGCAACTGCGTCGCCCACCGACAGCACGTATTTCAAATCGGCAGAACCGTCTTCATCCGACGGCGTACCCACGGCGATAAACAGCACTTCACCATGTTCGACGGCGAGTTTTTCGTCATAGGTGAAGTTCAGTCGACCGCTTTCCAGGTTCTCCTTGACCATCGCTGCCAACCCTGGCTCGAAAATGCTCACATGGCCCTGCTGCAGCAGCTTGACCTTGTTCTGATCAACGTCCATGCAGATGACATCGTGACCGACTTCGGCTAATACGGTGGCCTGCACCAGACCGACGTAACCACTACCAAATACACTGATTTTCATGGGGCATTCCTGGGGCTTGCAGCGCTAGCACGGCGAGAGTTGATAACCAGTACTCCGAGGATGACCAAGGCCACCCCCAGGGTTTTTGAAAGCGAAAAATGTTCGTTGAACACCGGCAGGCTGGCTGCCAGCAGGTACACCAGCGCGTAGCTGATGCTGAGCAGCGAATAGGCGCGGCCCAGGGGCAGGTGTTTAAGCGCGCCGAGCCAGCAGAGCATCGATAGCGCATAGGCGATGATCGCCAGGATCACTACGCCGAGGGCAGACAGGTCGATGGTGGTGGTGAGCCATTCGTTGGGCAGGGGCAGGCGCGTCATGCTCCAGCGCATGCCCAACTGGGCGGCGCTGACCAGGCCGACACTGCCCAGGGCCAGGGCAAAACCTTGCGCCCGGCTCATACCTGACGCCCCAGCAGCACGACACCGGCAATCACCAATGCCACGCCCAGCCAATGGCGGCTGTCGATGTGCTCTTTGAACACAAAGCGCGCCATCAGTGTGACCAGCACAAAGTTCAGGCTCAGCATCGGGTAAGCCACTCCGACCTCCAGGCGCTGCAGCACCAGCAACCACACCAGCAGGCCGAAGCCCAGGCACAGCAGGGCAGCCCACAGCCAGGGTGAACGCAGTTTCAGCGCCCAACCGTCGGGCTGGTCGCGCCAGCTTTCCACGGCAAACTTCTGCGAGACCTGGCCCATGCAAGTGAGCAGGCAAGCGCTCAGCAACAGCAGCAGGGTGATCATGGTGCAACCTGCGGGAAGATCAGAATCACAAGATTGCCTTGCTCAAAGCGCTGGCCGTCTTCAGGCAGTAACGCAACCTCGGCTATTTCATCCTCGCCTTTAACGCGCATCACCACGCCGACTACGCCTTTTTTACGCGCATCGCTCATCCATTGCTTGACCTGGGTCATGTCGACCTTGTGATGGGTGGCGTCCGGGTAGGCGAGGCCGTATTTCACTTCGCCGACGGTGTTATAGAGGGTGACGTCGGGGCGTTGCAGGCGCCATGCCAGGGCCGATGCCGCTCCCAGGTCATTGCTCAGCAACGCGGCAGACGGTTGAAGGGCCGGCAGGTGATCGATGATGAACTGGTCCGGGGTCTTGTTGTACACCACCGAATGGGGCAGCGCAGCCGGGGCCAACGCCACCAGCAGCCAGCTGCCAAGCACCGGTGCCGCCCACCATTTCAGCGGGCGCGCGGCTTGCAGCAGGTTGACGATGATCCAACCGAACAGGAAAACGAATACCAGCACCAGGCTCAGGGTTTCCTGGCCGTGCTCGTACACCGGTTTTTTCAGTTGAAGCCAGGTCAACGCCAGCAGCGCCACGACCCCGATCACCAGGTTCAGCCAGCCATTGATGCGCAAGGCGCGATCGCGACCCTGAGCCAGTTTATCGGCCAGGGCGTTGCCCATCAGCAAGGCCAGCGGCAGCAGGCACGGCATGATGTAGGACGGCAGCTTGCCCTTGGCCAGGCTGAAGAACGCCAGCGGCATCAGCAACCACAACAACAGGAAGGCGATCCTGGGGGTACGTTTTTCCAGCCAGGCCTGCTTGAGCGTAGCCGGCAGCAATGCCACCCACGGCAACGAGAAGGCTACCAGCAGCGGCAGGTAGTACCAGAATGGCTCGGCGTGCTGGGCGTCCTCACCGGCGAAACGCTGGATATGCTCGTGCCAGAAGAAGAAGTTCCAGTAATCCGGCTCCTGCGAGTGTACGGCCAACGCCCAGGGCAAGCTGACGACGATAGCCACGACCACAGCGACCACGCCGTAGCCGAGCAGCTCGCGAAAGCGTTTTTGCCAGATTGCGTAGGGCAGGGCGATCAGCACGGGCAGCAGCCACGCCAGAAAACCCTTGGTCATAAAACCCATGCCGCAGGCCAGGCCCAGCAATGCCCAGGCGCCCAGGCGACCGTTACGCGTGGTGTTATCGAAGCAGAACCACAGCGCCACGCCTGTCAGGTTGACCCAGAAGGTGAACTGCGGGTCCAGGTTGGCGTAACCGCCCAGGGCGGCGACGCTGACGAAGCTCATGTAGAGCACGGTACTGACCAGGCTCTTGTGCGGGTCATTCCACAGCCGGCGCGACACCAGGTACACCAGCAGGATGCTCAAGCCGGTGCTAAACGCTGAGGCAAAGCGTACGCCGAACAGGTTCTGCCCAAAGATCGCCTGGCCCAGCGCGATCATCCAGTAACCGGCGGCCGGCTTTTCGAAATAGCGAATGCCCATGAAGTGCGGCGAGGCCCACTTGCCGGTCAGCAGCATTTCCTGGCTGATCTGCGCGTAGCGGGTTTCATCCGGAATCCACAGGCCATGGGTGGCCAGCGGCAGCAGATAAAACACACCGAACGCCAACAGTAGCAGGGGCAGCGCCCAACGGCGGATCATGCCTGTTGCACTCCAAGCCAGCCCTCACGCCCACTCAGGGCGCCACGCACCAGGTGTTGCTGGGGCAGGGTGGTCAGGTCCGCGGGCAACAAGTCGCCCAGGGGTTTGAAGTCGATGCCGCGCTGCCCTGCCTGGGCCAGCAACTGGCGAAAATCATTGGCCATCAGAATCCCTTCTACTTCTGCGTGGATCGTGTAGACGTTCAGCTTCGACTCGGCAAAGCGGTCGAGGATGAAGCGGTTGAAGTCCTTGGCAGCCACCACCGGCCCGACGACTTCGTCGAAGGTCGGCAGGTCTACCGGAATTTGTGGGGTGCCCGCGCTGCCATCGGCCAATGTCGGTCGAAACAGGCTGGTGCCCCGGCAATCGCTGTTGTAGCGAAAGTTGAAGCCTTGCTTGGCTTGCACCACGCGTTCATCGGCACGCCAACCGGCCGCCGCTGAACAGTCGATGCGTTCACCGAGGATATCGCTGAGGGTATCGACGCCACGGCGGATCTGCTCCACCAGTTGTGCCTCACTCCAGCGCCCGGTGTTGGCTTGCCAACCGTGGTGATCCCAGGCGTGCAGGCCGACTTCGTGCCCGGCGGCCTTGGCCTGGCGCATCAAGTGCCCCAGGTCACGACCGATCGGCTTGCCCGGCCAGGCGGTGCCGGCCAGCAAGATATCCAGGCCATACAGGCCTACGGCATTGGAACGCAGCATCTTCCACAGGAACTGCGGGCGGATGAGGCGCCACAAGTGGCGCCCCATGTTGTCCGGCCCAACACTGAAGAAGAACGTCGCTTTCACCCCGGCTTCATCCAGGGATTCGAGCAACCGCGGCACACCTTCACGGGTGCCACGGTAGGTGTCGACATCAATGCGAAGACCTGCCTGCATTACTTCTTGTCCGCGATTTCGAGCATGGCTTCTTTCAGGAAGAAGTCGAGGGTGTTGCCGATGGTCTCGCTCATCTCAACGGTTGGCTCCCAGTTCAACAGGCGCTTGGCGTTTTCGATGCTTGGCTTGCGGTGCGCCACGTCCTGGTAACCGGTGCCGTAGAACGCCTTGCTCTCTACGTCGCGGAAACCGGCGAACGGAGGGAAGTTGCTGCGCAGCGGGTGAGCTTCGAACTGACGCAGCAGTTCTTCGCCCAGTTGACGGATGCTGGCTTCGTTTTCCGGGTTGCCGATGTTGATGATCTGGCTATCGCAGACACCGTTGTCGTTATCAATGATACGGGCCAGGGCTTCGATACCGTCGGCGATGTCAGTGAAGCAACGTTTTTGCTCGCCACCGTCGAACAGACGGATCGGGGTGCCTTCCACCAGGTTCAGGATCAACTGGGTAATCGCACGGGAGCTGCCGATACGCGCCGAATCCAGGCGGTCCAGGCGTGGTCCCATCCAGTTGAACGGACGGAACAGGGTGAATTTCAGGCCCTTGTCGCCGTAGGCCCAGATGACGCGGTCGAGCAGTTGCTTGGAGACCGAGTAGATCCAGCGTTGCTTGTTGACCGGGCCGACCACCAGGTTGGAGGTGTCTTCGTCGAAGTACTGGTCCTGGCACATGCCATAGACTTCGGAGGTCGATGGGAAGATCACGCGCTTGTTGTACTTGACGCAGTAGCGCACCAGCTTGAGGTTTTCTTCGAAGTCCAGCTCGAACACGCGCAGCGGGTTGCGGGTGTATTCGATCGGAGTGGCGATGGCCACGAGCGGCAGGACGACGTCGCACTTCTTGATGTGGTACTCGATCCACTCGGTGTGGATGCTGATATCGCCTTCCACGTAATGGAAGTTCGGGTGGCTGCGCAGGCGCTCGATGGCGTCGGAGCCGATATCCAGGCCGTAGACCTCGTAGCGGTCGTCACGCAGCAGGCGCTCGGACAGGTGGTTACCGATAAAGCCGTTCACGCCCAGGATCAGTACACGGGTACGACGTGGCTTGCGGCCGGATTCGGCGCCGCGCAGGACGGAGCCGTCGACCAGGCCCAATTCGTTGGCCAGGGACGGGCCGGCCAGGTACAGGCCGTTGTCATTGCGCTGGCCGAACTTGACCACCAGGGAGTCTTCGCCGCAGGCGATGCGCAGCGGGTTGACGCTGATCACGCGGCCGGGCGCCAGGCCTTCGTTGCCCTTGACGACTTCGGCTTGCCACACGATCAGCTTGTGCTCGCCCACGGCGCAGAAGGCGCCTGGGTAAGGCTGGGTCACGGCACGCACCAGGTTGAACAGTTCTTCAGCCGGCTTTTTCCACTCCAGCTTGCCATCAGCGGCGGTACGGCGGCCAAAATAGGTAGCCTGGCTTTCGTCCTGGGCGGTTTCAGTCAGCTTGCCCGCGGCCAGTTGTGGTAGGGCATCGCGCAGCAGGTTGGTGGCGGCGTCACGCAGTTTGGCGTGCAGGGTCAGGCCGGTGTCGGTGCGCTCGATCGTGACTTTCTGCTGGGCGAGGATAGCGCCAGCGTCGGCACGCTTGACCATGCGGTGCAGGGTCACGCCGGTTTCGGTTTCGCCCTTGACCAGTACCCAGTTGGCCGGTGCGCGGCCACGGTATTTCGGCAACAGCGAACCGTGCAGGTTGAACGCGCCTTTGCTGGCGGTGGCCAACAGGGCTTCGCTGAGCAGGTTGCGGTAGTAGAACGAGAAGATGAAGTCCGGGTTGAGCTTGGCGATGCGCTCGATCCACAGCGGGTGGTTGGCGTCTTCCGGTGCATGCACCGGGATGCCGTTGCGGGCGCACAGTTGCGCGACGGAACCGTAGAAATTGTTTTCCTTGGGGTCATCGGCATGGGTGAACACGGCAGCAATGTCGTAGCCAGCCGTCAGCAAGGCTTCAATGCCAGCACAGCCAATATCGTGATAAGCGAATACAACGGCTTTTGAATTCATGACGAAACCTGATCGGAAGGAGAAGTAGTGGTGGTATGGGAGGACGCCAGGCCGTCGACGACGACCACGGGTGCCGGTGCTGCCGGTTGGTTGCGCAGCACTTTTTCAATAAAGAACCGAGGGCGGGCGCGCACATCGCTGTACATGCGGCCCAGGTATTCACCCAAGAGGCCCATGCCGATGAACTGGCCGCCGGTGAACACGAAGAGCACCGCAAACAGCACGAAGGTGCCATCACCGGCCCATTGGGCACCGAAGGCCAGGCGCAGGATGATCAGCGCAAATGCGAACAGCCCGCCCAGGCCCGCCAGGCAGAAGCCGACAATAGACAGCAGGCGCAGCGGGGTGGTGGTCATGCAGGTCAGCAGATCGAACATCAGGCTGATCAGGCGCATGGCACTGTATTTGGATTCGCCGTGCTCGCGCTCGGCGTGGTTTACGAGGATTTCCGTGGTGTGGCGGGCAAACCCGTTGGCCAGGATCGGGATAAAGGTGCTGCGCTCGCGGCAGGCAAGCATGGCGTCGACGATGGTGCGGCGGTACGCGCGCAGCATGCAGCCGTAGTCGGTCATGGCCACACCGGTGGAGCGTTGCACGGCCAGGTTGATCAGGCGCGAAGGCCAGCGGCGGAAGGCCGAGTCCTGGCGATTGTTGCGCACGGTGGCGACCACGTCGTAACCCAGGGCGGCTTGTTCCACCAGGCGCGGGATTTCTTCCGGCGGGTTCTGCAGGTCGGCGTCGAGGGTGATCACCACGTCGCCGCGGCACTGCTCGAAACCAGCCATGATCGCCGCATGCTGGCCGTAGTTGCGGTTAAGGATCACCGCCACCACGTTGCTACCGTCTTCTTCGGCGGCGTTTTCCAGCAACTGGGCGGATTTGTCACGGCTACCGTCATCCACCAGGATGATTTCGTATTCGTAGGCCAGTTGCTTGCAGGCTGCGGTGGTGCGACGCAGCAATTCAGGCAGGCTCTCTTGTTCGTTGTAGACCGGAATAACGATCGACACACAATGAATAGGGTAGGGTTTCAAAGATTCATGACCTCGGGGTTAGATCAGCTTGGTGCGTGAAAACAGCAGCAATCAGTGGGCGAAAATGCAGGCAACTGATCAAAAGGCAGTGGGGTGCGTGGTGTTCATTCAACGTCCTGAAGGCTGACCGTGTGTTCTTCCTAAGTGAACTGGAGTAAAGACCATTTCGCGCAAAGGTAAAGGGTAATCAACTAGTTAGTCCGTAAAGCGCGGTTTGCTCTCAAGTCCGTGAACCCAAGATTAAGCGTAAAAATGTTGTACGAATATGAAAGCCTGATGAAAAACTCGTTTATTTGACAGGTAGACAGCTAGGGTTCAGCTAGGTACCTAACGTGTTGAGCCGTGCGGTAAATCCGCGAAATAGACGCGTGTTGGCCGCTGATGGGAGCCTGCAGGCAAACAACGGCTTCGACCGCCGAATTTATTCAACAATCTTCTCTGCATTGCCGCTCAAGTGCCGGTAAAGTAAGCCATCTCTTGCCAGGGTACTCGGATGAATAGCGTGCAGCTTTTGCGTGGCCAGTTGCGGCCCGCGTTGATGGGCTTGTTGATGACGATGGCGTGTATCACGACCGTGCGGGCCGATGAGGGGGTGGCGCTGACCCCGGTCACCCAGGTGCCGGAGGGCGTTGAAGTCCGCGGTAAGCAGGTTGCCGCCTATACATGGGACGACCGGCAGGGCAAGAACCTGCTGGTGCTCGCCGAACAACTCAATGAACGCGAGGACGATGGCACCCAATCGGCATTTGTCTATGCAGCCCAATACCTGATCGATGGCGACCGCCCCAAACGCATGTGGATGCTCTACGACGATGTACAGCATTGTGAGTTCGACGCGGCGTTGCACTTCGACATGGCTGCGACCAAGGTCACCGACCTGGCCGGCGACGGCCTCACCCAGGCTACCGTGGGTTACTCGCGCACCTGCACCAGCGATGTCAGCCCTAACGAATTCAAGCTGATCATGCATGTGGGCAAGTCGCAGAAGTACCGTTTGCGCGGTGTCGACCGCTACGGCGCCAGCTGGTGGGACGAAGAGGCCGGCGCACTGCGCGGCATGCCGTTGCCCAAGGACTGCAGCGTAGCCGGGCAACAGGCGCTGGTCAGCCAGTATAAGGAGCAGGGTACCGAACTGCCGTTGCCGGGTTGCTATACCGACGAGAAGGATTTTGCCAAGGCGCCGGAGAACTACCTGACGTTCATGCGCCAGCACTGGTTTGCGCTGATGCAGAAGCAGGATGCCGAGTGGAGCCAGTCCCAGACCCTACCTCAGCCTCAGGAACCCACCGAGGATGACGAAACGGCCCCGTGATGTGGCAGGCGGGCGGGTCCTGCGTTAGACTCGCCCCCTCGCCATTCACTAAATACCTCGATTTAACAATGACTTGATCGAGGTATTTAATCCAAAGGCTGATCTACCTTGACTGAGTCTATCCGCAATCCACTGACCCTCTATCTCACTCGCCTGGCCCCCTCCAGCCAATTGACCATGCGCTATGTGCTGCAAGACGCAGCCGACCGCCTGGGGTACGAGGACATCAACCTCGAAGACATTGACTGGCACCTGCTGCAACCTGAACACGTGATCGCGCTCGTCGCTGCCTTGCGCGAGGACGGCTATGCCCCCAATACCTCATCGTTGTATGTGAACGCGGTGCGCGGGGTGATGAACGAAGCCTGGCGCATCAGCCTGATCAGCCAGGAGCATCTGTTGAAGATGCGTTCGGTCAAGGCGACTCCTGGCAGCCGCCTGGGCCAGGGGCGCAACCTGCGACGCACGCTGATCCGCGAAATGATGGAAGTCTGCGCCGCCGACCCGCGCCCCCAGGGCCTGCGCGATGCCGCTGTGATCGGCATCCTCTACGGTTCAGGTATGCGCAAGTCGGAATCGGTCAACCTCGACCTGGGGCAGATCAATTTCCAGGAACGCAGCTTGCGGGTGATCGGCAAGGGCAACAAGGAGCTGGTCAAGTACGCGCCAGACTGGGCTTTCGCCAAGTTGCAGGCCTGGCTGGCGTTTCGCCGCGAACAGCTCAAGGAAGGTGAACAAGACGATACCTTTCTCTTCAACCGCATCCGTCGGGGCAGCCATATCACACGCGAGCGCATCACCAAGCACGCGATTTACTACATTGCCCGTCAGCGCGGTGAGCAGGTCGGCGTGAAGATCATGCCCCACGATTTCCGCCGCTCGTTTATCACGCGGGTGATCGAAGAGCACGACCTGTCGATCGCACAGAAACTGGCGCACCACACCAATATCCAGACCACCGCCAGTTATGACGTGCGTGACGACAACGAGCGGCGGCGGGCGGTGGACCGGTTTGATTTGTAAACGATCAGCGCACTATTCAACCGTGTGGGAGGGAGCAAGCCTCTCCCACCGGGTAATGTGCAGGATCAGAGGATCGGTTTACCGCCGGTGACGGCGTAACGGGAGCCCGATATGTAGCTGGCTTCGTCCGAGGCCAGCAGCACATAGATCGGCGCCACCTCTACCGGTTGCCCAGGACGGCCCAGCGGTGTTTCGCTGCCAAAACTCTGCACATCTTCATCGGGCATGGTCGCCACGATCAACGGCGTCCAGATTGGGCCGGGTGCGACGCTGTTGACGCGAATACCCTTGCTGCCCAGCAACTGCGCCAGGCCACCGGTGAAGTTGGCTATCGCGCCTTTGGTGGCGGCATAGGCCAGCAACGTCGGCTTGGGCATGTCGGAATTGACTGAACTGGTGTTGATGATCGAACTGCCGGCCTTCATATGGGGCAGGGCGGCCTTGCAGATACGAAACATCGCGGTGATGTTGATATCGAAGGTCTTGACCCATTCTTCATCCTCGATTTCTTCGAGGGTTTCGTGGGTCATCTGGAAGGCAGCATTGTTCACCAGCACATCGATGCGACCGAACTGTTCGACAGTCTTGTCGACCAACGCCTGGCAGTTGGCCTTTTGCGCGATGTCGCCGGGCAACAACAGGCACTGGCGACCGGCTTGCTCGACCCAGCGTGCGGTTTCACGGGCATCTTCATGTTCGTCCAGGTAGGCGATCGCCACATCGGCGCCTTCGCGGGCAAATGCGATGGCCACAGCGCGGCCAATACCGCTGTCGGCACCGGTAATCAGAGCGATTTTATTCGCCAGCCGGCCTGAGCCCTTGTAGCTCTGCTCGCCGCAGTCGGGGTACGGGTCCATTTTTTTCTGGGAGCCGGGTACCGATTGGGCTTGAGGGGCGAAAGGCGGGCGAGGGTAGTCGGTCATTTCAAACTCCATAGCTGTTTAAGGGTGCTATGGAATTAGGTGTTTGCCCGCCCGCGATAGTTGTAATGGATGCCTTCCAGGCCCGACGAATGGTTACGGCGAAGGCAGGCCACTGGAGCGCAAGTGTGCCGGCAGACGGCGCAAGGTCCATAAAGTGGTGAACATTGCGGCCACGGCACACAGCGCGATACCGAGTAGCATGGGGGCCGGAGTGTGGTCTGCAAACAACCCGACCAGGGTCATGGACGCGGCCGCGGTGATCATCTGAATGGCACCGAGCAGGGCTGACGCAGAACCGGCCACCGCGCCATGATCCTCCAGGGACAGCACCCCGGCGGCCGGCAACAGCAAGCCGAGAAAGCCAAAACCGATAAACAGCAGCGTCATCATCAAGGCCAAGTGGCTGCCCCACAGCGTGGTGGTGGCCAACACGAGCATGACCGCCGCTACCGCCACCACCGACCAGCGAATCAACGGCGCCAGGCCAAAGCGTGCGCTCAGGCGTGCGGTGAGTTGGCTCATGGCAAAGAACGAGGCCGCGTTCAGCGCAAAGCACAGGCTGAATTGGGTCGGCGTCAGGCCGAAATACTCGATATATACGAACGGTGCGCTGCCGATAAACACGAAGAACGTCGCCAGGCCAAACCCGCACACCACCGACAACCCGGTGAACACCGGGTCGCGCAGCAGGGCGCCGTAGCTGCCGAACGCGCTGCCCAGGGTCTTGCCCAGCCGGCGTTCGGCGGGGTGGGTTTCGGGAAGTTGCACGATGGTCATCACCAGGCAGAGCAGCGCCACCACGGCAAGTACCACGAATACCTCGCGCCAACTCCAGAGCGAGATGACCAGGCTACCGGCCAGCGGGGCCAGGATCGGCGACACACTCATCACCAGCATCAGCAATGCCATCAGGCGCGCGGCCTCATGGCCGGTGTACAGGTCGCGCACAATCGCCCGGGGAATCACCATCCCGGCACACGCACCAAAGGCCTGAACCGCGCGAAAACCAATCAATACTTCAATGCTCGGCGCCAAGGCACAACCGATACTGCCCACGGCGAAGATCAACAGGCCGGCGTAGATCGGCAGCTTGCGCCCGAATACGTCGCTGATCGGGCCATAGAACAACTGGCACACACCAATGATCATGAAGAACACCGTGAGGCTCATCTGCACTGCCGAAGGCGAAGCGCTCAGGCTGGCACCCAAGGTCGGTAGCGCGGGCAGGTAGATATCGATGGCGAAGGGGCCGACGGCGGTGATCAGGCCCAACAGCACGGCGAGGTGGGCGATACGTTTGGGCATGGCAGTTCCGGGCGAAGCAAAGGCCGATCAGCTTAAAGAACCGCTTGCCTGCAAACAAGCCGCTGCACCGGCTTTGAGGTAAACCGCGCAGTTGCTCGAACTTAGGCTTCAATAACATAGAGCTTCAGCCGATAACGTGTTCAGTGATGTTCAAGCGGTAGGACTACCAACCGGCGGTCCAGGCTATGGGGAAAACCAGCATGACGATCAAACTACGCTTGATGTTGTTGATTGCGACCGGGTTGATCACCGCCCTGATCATGAGCCTGGCCAGTTATCTGGGGAATAACCAGATGAGCGATGCCGTGCGGGACAGCGAGGTCAGCATGACGGTGCTGCGCAACCATATGGAAGCCGACATGATGCACGACGCCCTGCGCGCCGACGTGTTGTCGGCGATGTTGGTGGGGTTGGGCAAAAGCACCAGCACCAAAGCCGAGGTCACTGCCTCGCTGAACGAGCATGCCGAACACTTCCGGCAGGTATTGGGAGATAACCTCAAGCTGCCGCTGGATGACACGCTCAAGGCCGCCCTGGAAAAAATCAAACCGAGTCTCGACACCTATATCAGCGCCAGCGAGCGTATCGTCGCGCTGGCCTTGGAGAATCCAGAGGCTGCTCGTGCCGATCTGGGCGCGTTCAACAGCATTTTCAGCCAGTTGGAAGAACAGATGGCGACCTTGAGTGGCCTGATCGAAAACAACACCCAACAAACCGGCAGCGAGACGCGCCAGACTATCAGCAACGCCAACTTCACCCTGGGCGCGGTATTGATTGCCAGTCTTTTGCTGCTCCTGGCGCAGGGGCGCTGGGTCACCCTGAGCATTATGGGGCCGTTGCAGGCCGCCAGCCGTATTGCCGATAGCATTGCCCATGGCAACTTGAGCGAGCCGATTATCGAGCCCAAACGCAAGGACGAAGCCAGCGCGCTGATCCGTAGCCTCGCCACAATGCAGCGGGATTTGCGCGGCATGATCGAAGTGGTGCGCAGCAATGCCCATGGCGTCAATGGCATGAGCGAGCAACTGAGCCATGGCTGCCATCAGGTGTCAGGCAGTAGCCAACAGCAGAGCGCCGCCGCCAGTACCATGGCCGCAGCGGCGAGTGAAATGACCGCCAGTATTGAGGAAATCACCCGCCATGCCGGACGAGCCCTGACCATGGCCAACCAGGCGCAAGCCTTGGCCACCGATGGTGGGCGGGTGATTCACCAGGTCGTCAGTGACATGGACGGCATTGCCCGTTCAGCGCAGCAGTCGGCCTTGGTGATCCGTACACTGGACAAGGAATCCGAAGCGATCTTCAGCATTATCCAGGTCATCAAGGGGATCGCCGACCAAACCAACCTATTGGCCCTGAACGCCGCGATTGAGGCCGCTCGCGCCGGTGAGCAGGGGCGTGGTTTTGCGGTGGTCGCCGATGAAGTGCGCAGCCTGGCCGGACGCACCAGTGCATCCACCCAGGAAATCGCCAGCATGGTCGGGCGTATCCAGCAAAGCACCCGGGAGGCGGTGACCAGCATGGAGGAGGGCGTCGCCCAAGTCGATAAAGGCATGGCGGTGACCGCTGATGTCGAGCGCGCCATCCGCGAGATTCTGCAGGCCACCCTCAATACCACGGAACTGGTGAACGATATTTCCCGCACCATCAGCGAGCAGAGCCTGGCCAGTAATGAAATTGCCCATCAAGTGGAGATGATCGCGGGCATGTCGGAAAACAATACTCGGGTGATAACACAAACGGCCTCGACGACGGATGAGTTGTCCTTGCTGGCAGGTGAGCTCTCACAGTCAGTCGATCGTTTTCGCCTTTGATGGTTTTTAATGTAACTTGTTGATTTAACTCAACTAAATAGTCATTTAGTTGAGTTGGGTAACGTCAGGAAACTGAAGGCTGGGCGAGGGCGGTTGTTCTTCGCTCGCTGATGCGCTCGACCGTTTCCATATGCTCCGTCCCCCAGGCGCACAGCGCGCCCAGCGCAGTGGCCAGGGATTGCCCGAAAGGCGTGAGGGAATACTCGACCTTGGGCGGTATCTCCTGAAAGTCCATACGCGCAATGATTTCGTCGCGCTCCAGTTCTTTCAATTGCTGGATCAATACCTTATCGGTCACACCGCCAATGGCGCGTCTCAATTCGCCGTAACGGTGAACATCCTTCGCCAGATGATAAAGAACCAACGGTTTCCACTTCCCGCCGATGACTGCAAGGGCTGCGTCGAGCCCGCAACTGAAAGCGTTATTGGCCATGGTCGTGCTCACTGATTGGGTACTTACCAAAAGGTGCATACTATTCAAATTAAAAGCGCGGATCTACAGTTGGGCCTCAACTTTTCTTGGGAAACCATCATGAACAGGCTCATCGGAAAAATTGCAGTCATTACCGGCGGGAACAGCGGCATCGGACTGGCCGCTGCCATACGTTTCGCTGATGAAGGTGCACAGGTCGTTGTCGTGGGACGCCGTCAGGCGGAACTGGACAAGGCGTTGCAGCTTATCGGCCATGACGCCGTTGCGATCCAGGGCGACATTTCCAGGCTGGACGACCTTGAGCGTATTTACACGCAAATCAAGGCGGACAAGGGGCGGATCGACATCCTGTTCGCCAATGCAGGGCTTGGGGATTTCCAGCCCATAGGATCGATCACTGAAGAGTCTTTTGACCGCACGTTTGGTATCAACGTCAAAGGCACATTGTTCACCGTGCAAAAGGCCTTGCCGCTGATGAGCGCGGGCGGCTCGGTGATCCTGACCGGCTCGACGACGGCAAGCATGGGGACACCGGCATTCAGCGTGTATAGCGCCACCAAGGCGGCGCTGCGTAATTTCGCCAGGAGCTGGGCGCTGGATTTGAAAGGCACGGGCATACGCATCAACGTGCTTTCGCCAGGACCGATCTCGACACCTGGCCTGGATTCGGCATTGGCCACAACGGGCCAGGCTGATGCGATCGTCGACGGTATGATCACGCAGTTGCCACTGGGCCGCATCGGCAAGCCGGAAGAAGTTGCCGCCGCGGCATTGTTCCTGGCTTCGGAAGAAAGCAGCTTTATGACCGGGAGCGAAATGTTCGTGGATGGCGGTTTCGCTCAGGTTTGAGACGACGCAGTTTTGGCCGATGGCCAAGAGGGGTTTTGCCTGCTGAAATCCGGTGGGCATTGTCCCTCAATACGTAACATCGTATTACGCATAATGTATATTATGTTAAATTGTGTGTCATGCCAGGTTACTGGCCAATCTCCCGCCAACTGTGACGCCTGATGAAAAAGTAGAAAATGACTGATTAAAAAAAATACCAAGATATCAGTGAGATGCAGCATTCTCCGCTGTCAAGGTTTCCCTTGCCCCCCCTCGTTAACGGTTAAAAAAGGAGAATCCTGATGAGGCTTTTGCCTGTTTAAAAAGCCTAAAAAGAAGACTAAATACTGTGCTATTTTTCAAGAGTACTCGTGACTTCCTTTTAGACCAATGGGATCGTCAATGTCAAAAGTCATAGACCCTCGGCCTGTCCTTGCTGGTCCCGAAAGTATGTCTCTCGATCTCGGGCTGTACTACGCTCGCTACCCCTGCATCGAAGCCTTCCTCAGTAGTCTCTCCGCTAATCTTGATGTAGAAACGGACTTAAAATGCGCTATCCGCTTTCTTGCATATCATAGTCACCCGCTTGGAACCTTTAATAATTACCGAACATTCGTTGAACGTTTGCTCCTATGGAGCTGGATTGTCGCCGAAAAAACTGTACTGACACTAGATAAAGAGACGTTTACGAATTTTATTACTTTTTGCAAGATGCCACCTTCAAATTGGGTTGGATTTTCTACAACCGCTAGATTCGCTCAAGTCGATGGTAATTCGGTTTTCAATGAATCATGGCGGCCTTTCAATATTCGAGCATCTAAAGATGTAGGGGCGCGCAGCCCTAAAGTGGAAACCTTGCGTTTCATTCGTAGCGTTTGTAGTTCATTTTATGGTTTTCTCTGCGAGGAAGATGTGATAGCGATAAATCCAGCTATATCATCACGAACTTTCTATGGAAGAGGAATGCGCGCTACTTACCCTGTGGAACGATATTTAACTTCCGAGCAATTAGGTCAGGTTCTGCAAGCGCTAGAATTTCATGCGCTGGGTGATCCTGCTGGTGAGCGTGCTCTTTTTATAATAGCAGCAACGACTCTTATGTGTTTGCATGCTGCAGACCTTGCAAATGCTGATAACTACTGCCCATGCATGAATTGCTTTGTTCTAGACGATGCCAGATGGTGGTTGATACTAGAGGCGCCAGGTCGGCTGCTAAGGAAAGTTGAAGTCACTCCAGAGTTCCTGCCCTACTTGAGACGCTATCGAAAAAGCCGAGGACTACCCCCGTTCCCAGAGCAGAACGAAGAAATCCCTATCTTGGAGGCTAGTCACGGGCGCCCCGGTCTTTCCGTGCGACAAATACGAAGCATTGTTAAAGAAGCGCTTATGAAAGCTCATGCAAGCATTACTTCTACAGACAAAGGCGGTGAGCACTGGAATATCCTGCTTGGTGGCAGTATGCGTTTTTTGAAAGAAAGCGGCGCAAAGATTCGTGCGCAAAGCTTCCGCCCTGCCGAGTTGCAGAAATATCTAGGCATTTTCAGCTTGGCTTATACCTATGGAAGGTATTATGGTTGATAGAGCGTTCCCCGCTAGCTTAAATTCCTGGCCTATAAGCTTCTCTGGCGGGACGCCCGGCAGACTCATTTCTCCCATTTAAAAATCCGACTCCAATCGTAACTGCATGTTATTAAACGTATTATTTGTAAGGATCATGGGGTTACAGATTTTAAGAAGGACAGCGAGGATTGATCGGAGAAATCTAAGCAATATCCGATAATCACCAGACCCGGATATTGCTCTATACTACGCTGAAAGACCGATATAGACGCATTCGCCCAGGTTGAACCACTTCATGTCGCAGCATCCCCAGCCGCTTTTCGAGACCTTTGATCGCTTCCACGAACTCAACTTTCTTCACCTCAATGGCGAGCTTCCAGCGGTTCGGGACTTCCTCCATGGTTGTGCCGATGAGCTCCAGGCCGTCGAGGGCTATCGCGCCGTTCGGGGATTTCTGAAGTCCTACGCCGGCAACGAAGCCACGTTCAACTCCTATCGAACCCACGTCGAGCGGCTGCTGCTCTGGTCCCTACTGGTGGCTGTCAAGCCCCTTGTTGAACTGCGTCGCCGGGACGCCGAGGCCTTCATGGAGTTCTGCCTCAACCCGCCCGCCGACTGGATAGGTCCGGTCGTAAAGTCCCGCTTCCTGCGCGTGGGTGGTCGCAAGAAGCTCGACACGGACACCTACATCGTCAATTTGCAATGGCGACCTTTCAGTCACACTGTGGCCAAGCGCGAACGCAAGATTGCCGAAGAGGCCGTTGCCGCCCTTCCCTCCCGTCCCTACCGCTTGTCCCAGGGATCGGTGGCTCAGGTATTCGCAGTCTGCGGCAGCTTCTTCCAACACGCGATTGATGAGGGTCTCACCGAGGTGAACCCCTTCCGGGCGGTAAAACAGAAATCCATCTACAAGCAACGCAACACCTTGGATGTGGCGTCACGTTCCCTGACTCCGCTGCAGTGGAGCTACGTGATCGAGACTGCCGAGCAGATGGCCGCGACCGACCCGACACACGAACGCACTCTGTTCATCGTTGCGACTCTGTTCTCCATGTACCTGCGAGTCTCCGATCTGGTCGGGCGTGACAACTGGACGCCTACCATGGGCGACATCCGCCGCGATAGCATGGGCAACTGGTGGTTTCATGTGGTGGGCAAAGGCAACAAGGCCGCCAAGATCAGCATCCGCGACGAATACATCCAGAACTACCTGATACGCTATCGCCAGCATTTACAGCTCTCCCCCCAGCCATCTGCCCACGAGAAAACACCGTTGATCAGTTCCCTGAAGGGGCGTGGTGGGCTATCTGATCGACATATTCGCCTGCTGCTCCAAGGGCTATTTGATCGCGCTATGGGGCGTATGGCTGAGGAAGGCTGGAGCGATGACGAAATAGACCAGTTGCGTTCAGCTTCACTGCATTGGTTACGCCACACCTCCGCAACCTTTGATGCACCATATCGAGAGATGAAGGACCTCCAGGCTGACCTTCGTCACAATAGTCTCAGCACTACCCAAAATACGTACTACAACTCGCTGGACGAACAACGGGCACACTCGGTGAAAAGCCTTCCAATCAGACGTTAGACGCCCATTAAACACACACTTGTTTAGCCATCGCGCATAGCTTGAGAACGAGAAAATTTTCCTTGGCTCAGGTGATGGGTGAGTTATGCAACCAGCGCATGCTCGACCTCGACTCGCGGACATGCCATCTGCTTGCTGGCGCGTTTCTGCGCCAGCAAGAAATCAGGAGGTCGCGCTTCCGTCGTCATTGAAAAAGTCATCACGGGAGATGCGTCCGAAATCGCTGAGGTCTTGGTCTTACTGGTCTTCAGCGACCGTCTCGAAGATCGTCGATCATTGCAGCCTTCGTGCTGTACTTGGCTCCGAGATGTACCAGCCTCTCGATGTTCGCGGCAGTGAAGAACTGGTGGCCGGCAGCGATGACTCTCTGTGCTTTGATAATCCCGTGCAGGACTTCACCCACCCATTTCGCAGGCTGCGATCTTCAGGCGTTGGGGTTCGACAAGGCCCGGTCTCATCGTACGGGGCGTCCTGATTATGATCCGGCTAATCTGCTCAAGATCTGTCAGTACGGCTACGTGCAGCGCAACCGTCACGTTCATTGAAAAGTATGGATGTGATGACCGGCGCCTCAGCACCTGCTAACCATCGAGTTGGCAGCCGCTTCGAGTCTCAAGGCTTTCTCATGATCCAACGCCTAGCCTAGGATCCGACTACGCACAGCGGATCGGCATCTATAGCAGCCGAGACCATGGTGGTTCCATATGCCGGTTGCGAGCGGTCAACCAGAGCACCACACCCGACATGGGTGCGGTGCTCAGTTCCTGATAGCAGTGGATCAGCCGGCAGTCGATTCCAGAGGTTTCTCCATCAGCGTGCAGACCTGACCCGGCCGGTGCCAGAGAAAACCCATAATGGCGGCGGCGCCCACCAGCCCCGGCAGCGCGAACGCCAGAAAGCTCGCCTGCAACGGCAGTTGCGCGGCGTGCAAAGCTCCGCCCAGCAACGGGCCGATGATGGCGCCAATACGGCCAATTCCCATCGCCCAGCCCAGACCAGTGGAGCGGATATGCGCGGGGTAAAATTGCACGGCGCAGGCATTGGCGAGGATCTGCGTACCGATAGTGCAGGCCCCGGCCACGCCGATCAGCAGGTAGAGCACCGGCAGCGGTGACTTCAGCGCCAATAGACTCAGCGACAGCGCACCGGTGGCGAAGAACGCCAGGAGTACCCGACCCAGGCCTATGCGATCTCCCAGCCAGCCGCCGCCGATTGCCCCGAAGATGGCGCCGAAGTTCAGCACCAGCAGGAACGCCAGGCTGGAGTTGAGGCCGTAGCCGGCAGCGTTCATAAGCTTCGGCAGCCAGGAACTCAGGGCGTAGACCATCAGCAGGCAGCAGAAGAAGGCCACCCAGAGCATCAGCGTTTTCAGTGCGCGACCATCCTGGAACAACTGGGAGATGGCCACCTTGCCCGCCTGCCCCTTTGCCAGATTGAGCCGGTCGTGCATTTTGGGCACGTAGTCGGGCTCTGCCCTGGCCAGCAGCTCTTTGGCGCGTTCGACCTCCCCCTGGCGCAGCAGGAAGTTCAACGACTCCGGCAGCTGGCGCACCAGCAACGGCAGCACCAGCAGCGGTACAACCGCCACGAAGAACACCGATTGCCAGCCCCAGCTGGGCATCAACGCCATGCCCAGACCCGCAGAGAGCATGCCCCCCACCGAGTAACCGCTGAACATGATCGCCACCAGGGTGCTGCGGATTTTCTTCGGCGCGTACTCGTTCATCAGCGCCACCACATTGGGCATCACCCCACCGATACCAAGCCCGGCGAAAAAGCGGCAAATGGCAAACTCCTCGGGAGTGCGCGCGAATCCGTTGATCACGGTAAAACCGCTGAACAGGACCACACAGGTCATGATGGTCTTGCGGCGCCCGATCCGGTCCGACAGTGGGCCGAAGAACAGTGCACCGAGCATCATGCCCACCAATGCGCAGCTGCCTAGCAGACCGGCCTGCAGCGCAGAGAGGTTCCAGGCTTGCATCAGCGACGGCAGCACCACGCCGTAGATAACCAGATCATAGCCATCGAAGATAATGATCAGCGCGCACCAGAACAGCACGCGCCCGTGAAAGGTATTGAAGCGGGCCCCGTCAAGCAGGGCGGAAACGTCGATATCACGCATGGCATAGCTCTTCTTGTCATTGTTATAGAGCCGGAACCGGCATCGAGGCCGATTCCGGTAGAACGACGCGCAACTAGGCGCAGTGGCTCAGGGCTGTCCAACCTAGTCGAGCGCGGGCATCTCGCACGTCAGCGTCGAGGTCGTGGTTCCACAACCAGTCGAAGCGGCTAGCCAAGGTAGCTCCCAGCGCCTGTTTGTCATCACCCACTGCCGGGTCACGCAGTTCGTAAAGTTCACCGGCTTCCCAGGAGGTACGCTGCACGCGGCAGGCACGCGGGCGGCGCAAGGCGTCGTAGGCAGCCAGCAACTCATCGAGGTTGCCGCGACTCACCTGAACATCTCCCAGCAGGCGGGCGAGGAAGTAGGCGTCCTCGAGCCCCTGCCCTGCCCCGGCGCCCTGGTGCGGCAGCATCGCGTGGGCGGCATCGCCGATCAGCGCCACACGGCCGTGGACATAACCAGGTAGCTCGGCGAGGTCGTGCAGAGCCCAGTAGGTTGGCGAGGGAATGCACTCCAGCAGGATTCGCGCAGCATCGCCCCAGCCGACGAAGGCGTCGAGCATCTCACGCTGGCTGGCCTGACGAACCCAGGGCGAATTCTCGGGCCAGGTGGGCGCGGGCTGACTGCGGTCAGATACGAAGGCCACCACGTTGATGATGCGCCCCCGCTTAACCGGAAAGGTAAGGATGTGGCCATCCAGGCCCAGGTACATCTGCGGCACGTCCACCAAGTGCTCGTCAACGCCAGCGGCACGGTAGGCCTCGCGCAGGTGCAGGCTATCGATCATGCCACGGTAGGCGCAGGTACCACTGAAGCGCGGCACGGCGGGCGGGGCCCCGATACCCTCGAGGACATGGCCACGAATAGCCGATTTGATGCCATCGGCGGCGATCAGCAAGTCACCGCGATATTCACTACCGTCGGTAAAGCGCACACAGGCCTCATCGCCGTGCTGCTCCACGCCCACGGCGCGCTTATTGAATCGGGCAATGCCCTCCGGCAGTCGGCTGGCGAGCACGTCGAGGAAATCCGCCCGGTGCACCGAAGACTGCCCCACGCCAGGAGCCACGCTCGCGCCAATGTAACCGGCGTCGACGCTGCGGCGCCATTCGAACCACACGTCCTGCCAGGGCTCGGGGGTGCGATCGGCAACCTGGGCGTAAGGCTCTGCAATGCCGAGACCGGCAATGGCTCGCACCGCGTTAGCACCGAAGGAAACGCCCGCTCCCACCTCACCGAAGGCCGGTGCGGATTCGAAGAGCTGGACGTCGAGATGGGAATGGCGGCACAGATCCAGTGCCAGGGCGACGCCGGAAATACCGCCGCCGATGATGCCGATACGCAGGGCAGGCTTGGTGATCATGTTTGTACCCATGATGTTGTTGTTGGAGTGAAGTCATCATGGGCGCACGAGAAATATTGATAAATACCGCAGCCTGCATACAAACTATTTCAAACCTGAATATTCCTACCAACCTATGAGGCAGACCATGGACCTGCGCGACCTGGATCTGAACCTGCTAGTGGTGTTCAACCAGTTGCTGATCGACCGCCGCGTCTCCACCGCCGCGGAAAGCCTGGGTCTGACCCAGCCCACCGTGAGCAACGCCCTCAGGCGCCTGCGTACAGCCCTGCAGGACGACCTGTTCGTGCGTACCTATCAGGGTATGGAGCCTACCCCCTACGCCCAGCAACTTGCTGAGCCAGTGTCGCTGGCCATCCATACCCTGCGCGAGGCGCTGAGTCGCCAAGACAGTTTCGACCCGCTAACCAGCGAACGCACCTTCACCATCGCGATGACCGATATCGGTGAAATCTACTTCACCCCGCGCCTGATGGATGCCCTCTCCCGCCTGGCACCAGGCTGCCGCATCAGTACCGTGCGCAACACCTCCGTATCCCTGATCGAGGCGCTGCAGAGCGGCACCGTCGACCTCGCCGTAGGCCTGCTGCCACACCTGCAGGCAGGCTTCTTCACTCGCCGTCTGTTCCATCATCGTTACGTATGCATGTGTCGCAAGGACCACCCCGTCACCAGCGAGCCGCTCACGCTGGAGCGCTTCTGCGCTCACGGTCATGTGCGGGTCATCGCCGCCACCACCGGCCACGGCGAAGTGGACGCACACATGGCGCGTCTGGGGATAGAGCGGGACATCCGTCTCGAAGTGCCGCACTTCGTCGCTGTGGGCCATATTCTCCAGCGCACCGATCTGCTGGCCACGGTACCCGAGCGCTTTGCCGAGTGCTGCGTCCAGCCCTTCGGTTTGGTGGCCCTGCCCCACCCCGTGCAGCTACCGGAAATCGATATCAACCTGTTCTGGCACGCCAAGTATCACCGAGACTCCGCCAACCGCTGGCTCAGGCAACTGATGTTCGAGCTATTTGCGGACTGACGGCGCCCGAAGTGCCTGACAGCCCATTGCCTGCCATGAGGGATCGGGCTGACTGCCGAGTCCTGCGACGGACTCAATACACGCAGCTCTCGCCCTGGCGCAGATACACCAGGGTATGGATCTCGCCGTGTGAATCCTCATAGACCATGGTCGCCTCGCCCACCTCACAGCCCTGAGGCATCTCGATCGAAATGACCCTGGCGACATCCATGGCCTGGCCATAATGGTATGGCTGCGCATCGTCGGCGACTGCCCACTGAGCGACAAGTGTCACGCCGATCATCCAGTATCTTGCTTTCATGCTGCACCTCGTAATGACTCGATGAGCATCAGCTTAAGGAGTGGTTCCGGCAAGAAACAGCGAACTCCAGGCAAGGTAGTTTTGCCTTTAGCGTAATAATCGAAGAGCGCTAAGCGACAGGGCATCAACCCTGGCCACACCGGTTTGCTCCCAGGGTCACGCCCAATAGGTGGGGTTTTCCACCAGGGTTCGATTACCGCGGAATACCAGGGGTAATTGCTCCTTGAGGAACTCCACCCAGGTTCTCACCTTGGCATCGAGAAAGCGCCGCGACGGGTACAGCGCATAGATACCCCGCTCGTGCAGGCGATGTTCGGCCAGCAGGCGTACCAGTCGGCCCTGTGCGAAGGCCTTGGCCGCTATCAGGTCCGGCAGTACGCAAATACCCATACCCTCTCCTGCCGCCTGGGCCATCGCCTCGGCGACGTTGACCTGAAATGTTTCTCCCAGACGGATCGCCCGCTCGACGCCGTTGTCGGTAAAGGTCCAGCTGTCGCCAAAAACCGGGTCGAGCAGGCGCAGGCAGCGATGCTGGCTCAGCTCGTCGAGAGTCATCGGAATACCGTGCTGCCCCAGGTAGCTCGGCGCCGCACAGACCACGCTGTAGGTAGTGCCGAGCAGTTGAGCGACCAGTTCGGAGTCGGGCAACTCCCGGGCCAGAGTAATGACCACATCCTGCCCCTCCTCGAGCAGGTCAGGGTGGCGCTGGGAGAGCGTCAGCTCAAGGTTCACTTCCGGGTAGAGCTCGCTATAGCGGGCGGCCAAGGGTGCAAGTAGATGGGTGCCCAAACCGGTGATCGCGTGCACCCGCAGGCGCCCCCTGGGCATCAGGTAGGCACCACCGGCCTCGGCGCCAGCGTCTTCCAGCTCGCTGAGAATATGCCGACAGCGCTCCAGGTAACGGCTGCCTACCTCGGTCAGCCCCAGCCGGCGGGTGGTACGTTGCAGTAGGCGTGCCTGCAGATGACTTTCGAGTTCGGACACCTGCCGCGACACCTGCGCGGTGGACAAGCCCAGCGTCTGTGCAGCAGCCGTGAAGGTGCCCGCGTCCACCACGCGAGTAAACACCCGCATTGCCTGAAAAACATCCATCTGACTGTTACCTATTTAGTAAGTGTTCTTTGCATAAGACGGCTATTTTTGCATGAAAGCATGGGAAATATACTGCCGCCTTCGCGGGCCGGCCCGGACTTTCCAGCGTGCGCCCGTCCCCCGACGCTTTGCTTAACCGAGGTATTCATGACTCCCGATCAACGATTTGCCCGCTGGGTTCAAATCGCTATCTCGGCCCTAGCCTGTTGCTTCATCTACTTCCTAACCGCCGACCTGAGCATGCCGTTGACACCACAGGCGCAGTTGACCCGACCGGTACTGAAGGTCGCGCCGCGGGTCGCAGGCCAGGTCAGTGAGCTGGCGGTGAGCAATAACCAGTACGTACAACCTGGCCAGTTACTGTTTCGCCTCGATCCGCAGCCATTCGAGCTGGAGGTGCAGCGGGCCGAGTTGGCGCTCGAACAGGCACACCAGGACAACACTGAACTCGATGCCCTGCTGGCCGCCGCCCGTGCCGAGGTCAGCGCGGCCCAAGCCAAGTCGAACGAGTCGGGCGCTCAGGCCCTACGCCTGTCGCGCCTGCTCGAACGCCAGCATGTCTCGCGCCAGGCCTACGATGCGGCCGAAGCGCAGCATCTGATGGCCCAGGCCCAACTGCGTACGGCGCAGGCCAGAGTCCGTGAACTGCAGGCCCGTCGCGGCGGCGCCGACGGTGCCAATCTACGGCTACGCCAAGCCCGCAATGCACTGCTCCGGGCGCACCTGCAGCGGGACTACAGCGAGGTTCGCGCCGAACGTGGCGGCGTGCTCAGCAACCTGCAGCTCACCCCCGGCACCTTCGTCGCGGCAGGAACGCCGGTGGCCGCTCTGGTCGAGGACCGCCTGGACATCATCGCCGACTTCCGCGAGAAGTCCCTGCGCTACATCGGCGTCGACACCCCAGCCGTGGTCGTATTCGACGCCCGTCCAGGCGAGCTGTTCAGCGCCCGGGTCAGTCATTTCGACGCCGGAGTCCGGGAAGGCCAGATCGATGCCAACGGCGAGCTGGCAACGCCCGCGCAATCCGAGCGCTGGGTTCGCGACGCGCAACGACAACGCGTGCACCTGGCACTCGATGAAGAGCTGCCGTTCCTGCTGCCCACCGGGGCTAAGGCCACGGTTCAGCTGAAGCCCTTCGACAACCCGCTGGTGAACCTCGCCGCTACGCTGCAGATCCGCCTGATCAGTTGGTTGCACTATGTCTACTGAACCCTCCGCGGCGGCACACACACTTGCCGAAAGGGCCACAGCGCCCCGTTTGTCACTGGGCAAGAACGACCTGCGCCAGTGTCTGCGCATCGCCACTGGCGGCAGTCTGGCCTTTGTCCTGTGCAAGCTGTTCGACCTGCAGTACGGTGCCTTCTTCTGCGTCTATCCGATGCTACTGCTCGGCCTGGTGCCGCGCCTGACTGCCCACCTGATGCGCCAGTTCTTCACCCAGGGACTGGTCGTCAGCCTGGAGGTCGCGTTGCTCTACGGTCTGTTCGGCGGCCGACCGCTGCTGATGATTCCGCTGGTGTTCTTGCTGTTTCTCTACCGTTTCGCGCTGATGGCCAGCGGCCCGAACTTCCTGTTCGGCGCCCTCGGCGCAGTATTTCTGTCGATCCAGCTGAACTTCGCCAGCTACCCGCACACCGACGTCATCGCCATGCTTGGGAGCAATGGCCTGGCCATCGTGCTGGCCGCAGCGATCGCCGTGCTGATGTTCTACCTGTTTCCCGACTGCGAGCCGCGCCCCGCACGCACGCCGCCGCCCAAAGACCGCGCCAGTCGGCGCCACGAGGCACTGCTCGGGGCAACGGTGGCGACGCTGTCGTTCAGCGTATTCCAGTGCCTGGATCTGCAGGACTCGCTGTCGGCTCAGGTCGCCAGCATCCTGCTGTTGTTTCCCATGCACTGGAACGGCTCACGCTTCGCCGGCCGTACCCGTGCGCATGGCACCCTGCTCGGCTGCGTGATTGCCCTGCTGATCATGCTGCTGCTCTATGATCACCACGACCTACTGCCGCTGGTCGCCCTGCTGCTATGGATCGCCGCCATGGTCTGCGCGCGCTGGCACATGCTGGAAAAGGGGGTGCCCGGCGTCGGCTTCGGCGCTTTGACCACCCTGGCCATCCTGTTCGGCCAGTCGCTTACGCCCAGCCACGACATCATATTTGCGACCCTCTACCGGCTGAGTTCGGTGTGTGTCTCGGTGCTGTTGACCCTGTTCGTCGTGTTCATGGTGCACCGCTTGCTCAACCGCTTTGTCACTACTCGCCACAGCAGCCATTGAAGCCAACAGCTGCGGCCACGGCGATTGTCAGATCAGCGCGCGTTTTTCCTGCTCGTACACAAAGCCGGCGACCGCGCACCGCTACAATTTGTTATCACGCGTGCAACACTTTCGCGGCAAGACGCGCTTGGCCGTGGATCCGAGCGTTTTACGATCATCTGGGAGAAATGATGCGAACGCGCGTGAACCGGCGAATCCACTTGCTCCGCCGGCCCCGAAACATCAGAAGGGATAAGGCTGATCAGATGGCTCAACAGTGACCCACTTGATTTCTGTGAACTCGTCAATCACAGCGCTTCCATCGAAACGGCCGTATCCACTCTGCTTCATACCACCATAGGGGGCCTGCGCTTCGTTTTGTACGGTGGCGCCGTTGATGTGGACACAACCTGCATCCAACCGACTTGCCAGCTCAAGCGCTTTGGAGACATTGGCGCTGAAAATTGCAGATGAGAGGCCATAAGCCGTGTCATTGGCCACTTCCAACGCCTCCTCTGCCCCGTCGACACGAACGATCGTGGTAATAGGACCAAAGGTTTCCTCGTCGTAGATTTCCATGTCCTTGGTCACGCGGTCGACTAGCGTGGGCTGCATCAAGGCACTGTCGGCGATACCGCCCGCGGCGATGACAGCCCCTTTGCCGAGCGCATCTTCGATCAGATGGTTGATCCGCTTTACCGAGCCCTGGGCGATGACCGGTCCGACTACGCAGGTCGGAGATGCGGTGGGGTCGCCAAGCTCCAGTTTGCCGATTCGCTCGGAAAACTTACTCACGAATTCGTCGGCAACACGCTGATCGACCACGAAACGCTCGGTCGACATGCAGATTTGCCCTTGATACAGGAACGAGCCGAATACTGCGGCATTCACTGCGCCGTCGATATCGGCATCCTCCAGCACTACGAAAGGAGCCTTGCCACCCAACTCCAACAAACAGCGCTTGAGATGGGACGCACAGGTTTCGGCGATCATGCGGCCGACCTTGGTGGAGCCCGTGAAGTTGACCCGGCGCACGGTATCGTGGGCCACCAACGCTTCGGTGACAGCCGATGCGTCTTCGGGCGCGGTAATCAGGAAATTGAGCACACCCGCCGGCAGGCCTGCCTCAATGAAGGCATCGGCCACAAGGGCATGAGTGCGAGGACTGTTTTCCGAGCCTTTGAAGATCACGGTATTGCCGCACGCCAGCGGATACGCGATAGCGCGAGCCCCCAGGATCACCGGCCCATTCCACGGCACAATGCTCAGCACGGTGCCCACCGGCTGGCGAAGCGTCAACGAGAAAGCGCCAAGCTTATCGGTTGGAATCGTCTCACCCTTGATTTGAGTAGTGAGCGCTGCAGCCTCGCGCAGCAGATTCGCCGATGCACCTACGTTGAACTGCGCCCAGAGCTGCGATGCGCCAATTTCCTCAGCCATGATCCGGCAGAATTCCGACATCTTGGCCTCGAGGACATCCGCTGCTGCGAGCAGGAGACGACGCCGCTCGGTCGGTCCGGTCTTGGACCATTTGCGGAATGCTCGCTCGGATGAGGCCGCGAGCCGTTTTGCGTCTTCCAGGGTGCAGGCAGCCGCAGTGCTGACCAGTTTGGCGGACACAGGGTCAAGCCGTTGGATCGTCTTGCCTCCGGTAGCGTCCAGCTTGATATTGTCGATTACCAGTTGTGCACTCATTTCTAGACCTTTTAGACAGTAGGAAAATTGTGTGACGCGACCGCATTCAGTCGGCAGCTCCGGGCATACGCAGAATGGGACTGCGCTGCGCAGCTGCGTCAGTGATTGCGCGACTACGCGTAGCCGGATCTGCTACCCGGCTATTGAAGATGGGCGTTGTGCCCACCCTGCGAGCCAACTCCAGGCGAGAAGGCATCACGTCCACGGCAATGGCGGAGTCATGCGGCCAGGGCCGCTTTCCAGCCTAAACGGCTGTAGGCCAAGTTCAGGTCTTGCTGCAGATCGTGATTCCACAGCCAGTCGAATCGGCTGACGAAGACTGCGTCACAACGATGGGGTCGCAAGGTGCCCACTTCAGCGATAGCCCGCTAACCCAGCAGCTCGACCATGTCCTGGGTCAAGGTGCGCTGCTCATTCAGGCGCCGAACGATGCGCTCGACCGTCTCCAGCCGCACCGCGGCGCCGGCACGCATCTCTGCCATGGCGCCCAGGGCCGCGGCGGACTTCTCCAGGCCGGTGCTGGTGGACTGGCCGATGTGTTCGACTCCCGTCCGCGCCTCCTGCGCCGACTTCTGCAGGCTGCCGGCGATCTGCTGGATCTCGCCGCTGGACTCGTTGGCGCGCTGGGCCAGGTGACGCACTTCGTCGGCGACTACGGCGAAGCCGCGGCCATGCTCACCGGCGCGGGCCGCCTCGATGGCCGCGTTGAGCGCCAGCAGGTTGGTCTGCTTGGCGATGTCCTGGATGCTGCCGACGATGGCGCCGATGCGCATCGACTGTTGCGACAGTTCGTCGAATACCTGATCGATGGTGCCCATGTAGCCGGCCAGCTCGCGGATCGCCGCCTCGCAGGCCTGGATGCTGGCGGCGCTGAACTGCACCTTTTCTCCGCCCGCGCGCGCCAGTTCAGTGGCGAAGAGCATGTCCTGCTCGGTGCGCAGGATGCTCTCGAGCAACTTCGCCAGGGGTGCGCGTAGCGGCAGGCCAGGGTCGGAAGGCGGCTCGGGAGCAGGCGCCGCCAGCAGCACCGGCGGTTCAGGCTCAGGCGCCGGTGGCGGCGCTGGCGCTGGCGCTGGTGGCGGCAACTCGACCAGGATCGGCGGCAACCTGTGGTAGAGCAGGCCGGCCAGGGCGACGCCGGCCAGCGCCAGGGCCGCCAGTGGGCCGTGCAGGCCGCTGTCCAACAGCAGCAGGCCGGCTGCGGCCAGCGCCGCCGTCGCTTGCAGCAACGCCGCCAGCGGCTTCTGCCAGTTTCGGGCAGGGGCGTCGGTCTTCTCGTTCATCGTCAGTCTCCCCGGCGTCACAGGCCAATATGTTCCTGGAGGATCTGCGGCTGGCACTTCAGCTCGACGCTGGGCCCGTCGAACACCACCCGTCCCTTGACCATGATCATGCTGCGGTCGGTCAGGTCGAGCAGCACGTTGACGTTCTTGTCCACCACCAGAGTGGCGATACCGCTGGCCTTGATCAGGCGGATCACGTCCCAGATCTCCTTGCGGATCAAGGGCGCCAGGCCCTCGGTGGCCTCGTCGAGGATCATCAGTTCGGGGTTGGTCAGCAACGCGCGGCCGATGGCGACCATCTGCTGCTCGCCGCCGGAAAGGTTGCCGCTCAGGTGGGAGAAGCGCTCGGCCAGGCGCGGGAAGGTCGCCAGCACCCGCTCCAGGTTCCAGTCGCGGCGCCCGTCCAGGCCCGGGCGGGCGGCCATGATCAGGCTCTCGCGCACGCTCAGGTTGGGGAACATGCCGCGGCCCTCTGGCACATAGCCGATACCGCGGCGGATGATCTGGTGGGTGGCGCGGCCGCTGCAGCGCTCGCCGCGGATCAGCACCTCGCCGCGGCGCGCCGGCGTCAGGCCGAGCAACGAGCGAATGGTGGTGCTCTTGCCCATGCCGTTGCGGCCCATCAGCGCCAGGGTCTCGCCCGGCTGGATCTGCAGGTCGACGCCATGCAGCACATGACTGTTGCCGTAATAGGTGTGCAGGCCGGTGGCCTGCACCAGGGCTTGTGCGCTCATCAGAATTGCTCCTCGCCGTCGCCCAGATAGGCCTGCTGTACCGCCGGATCGTTGCGCACCTGGTCCAGCGGGCCACTGGCCAGCAGCTCGCCGTTGACCATCACGGTGAGACGGTGGGCGATGCTGAACACCGCATCCATGTCGTGCTCGACCAGGACCATGGCGTACTGCTGCGACAGTCTGGCGAGCAGTTCGACCACCCGCGCCGATTCGTCCTTGCCCATGCCGGCCATGGGTTCGTCGAGCAGCAGGAAGCTCGGCTCGGTGGCCAGTACCATGCCGATCTCCAGTTGGCGTTGCTCGCCATAACTCAGGGCATCGGCCAGGGTGTCGCGGTGGGCGGCCAGGCCGCAAAGCTCCAGCGCCCGTTCGGCGCGCTCGCGTACCTCGACATAGGCCTCGCAGCGGCGGAAGAAACGAAAGGAGTTCTTCAGCCGCGACTGCGCCGCCAGCCAGCAGTTTTCCAGGCAGGTGAAGCTGGGAAAGATGTTGGTGCGCTGGAAGCTGCGGCCGATGCCCAGGTGCGACACCCGGTTGGGCGCCAAGCCGGTGATGTCGCGGCCGTGAAAGAGGATCTGCCCGGCGCTGGGCTGAAGATGGCCGGACAGCAGATTGACCATGGTGCTCTTGCCGGCGCCGTTGGGGCCGATGATCGCGTGTACCTCGCAGGGCGCCACGCTCAGGGAAATGTCGTTGACCGCACGCAGGCCGCCGAAGGCCTTGCTCAGTCCGCGGGTTTCTAGAACATGGGCGGTCATACGCCGGCCTCCTTCTTCATCGCGTCGGGGGTGGATACCGTACTTGCGTCGCAGGCCGTGGCTGTGCGCCGGTCGCAGAGCTGCAGCAGCAACCCGGCGAGACCGCGCGGCAGCAACAGAACCATGGCGATGACCACCAGCCCCATGGGCAGCTCCCAGTGCGGGGTCAGGCCGGCGAACAGATGGTGCAGGCCCTCGAAGGCGAAGGCGCCGAAGATGGCGCCGAACAGGCTGCCCATGCCACCGAGGATGACCATCACCAGGGCGTGGGCCGAGAGCTGCCAGCCGACCTGGTCGGGGCTGACGAAACCGTATTGGGTGGCCGAGAGCATGCCGGCGTAGCCGGCGATGGTGCCGGCAATGACGAAGGCCGCCAGCTTGTAGAACAGCGGGTTGTAGCCCATGGAACGGACCCGTTCCTCGTTGTGCTTGATGCCCAGCAGCACCCGGCCGAACGGCGCGCGCAGGAAGGTGCGCAGCAGCAGATAGACCAGCACCAGGGAGCCGAGCACCAGGTAGAACAGGCTGCGCGGGTTCTCCAGGTCGAGCAGATGCACCCCGGCGATGGCCACCTCGGGCTTGAGGAACAGGTAGATGCCGTCCGAGCCGCCGGCGAAGGCCGAGTCGTGGAACAGGTAATAGAGCATCTGCGAGAAGGCGATGGTCGCCATGATGAAGAAGATGCCCGAGGTGCGGATGATCAGCAGGCCCATCAGCAGCGCAGCTGCGGCGCTGACGCCCAGGCACAGCAGCAGCGCCAGCCAGAAGTTCACCGCCTCGAACTCCGGGGCGAACAACACCAGGCTGTAGCCGGCGATGCCGAAGAAGGCCGCCTGGGCCAGGCTGACCATGCCGGTCACGCCCACCAACAGGTCGAGGCTGAGAGCGACCAGGGCGAGAATCATGATGTGGGTCAGTTGCTGCAGGTGGAAGGATACTGTCGATCCCAAGCCATAAGCAATTGCTGTTGCTGTTGCTGTTGCTGTTGCTGACAGGACATGGACATGCCATAGCGATCCTACGTGTAGAAGGTCGGGCAAGCGACCAAGCCTTTCACTTCATCACGCGGCACTGCTGCTCGCCCTACGAAATCAATGCGGGTACTACACGTTCCGTAATAAGGGACTGTGGCACCATGCCATAAAGGAAGTTGCTTCGCCTCACCGACTGACGGATAGCGGTTGGTCAGGTCAACTTTCATGGCACGGAAGACGGGGTCACCAGCTACGCAGTTCTTACGACCTTATGTGCCTCTGCTTGAAGATTTCTGCCAGTGGCTATTACGACTGGAGGGATCGTGATCCAAGCCCCGAATGCTCGCCTGATTGCGACCGAGCGAATTCAATGATGGTAAGTACGCCAACGGCCTGCTTTGCCAACTGCCCTACCCGACCGATGACACGCGTTTGATCATTGCAGCGGCACAGGAGGGAATCAAAAGGCTGTAACGAGAGGGTTTCAGCTATGCCAAAGCCCAAGTGTTGCTGCTAGACCTGTGTAAGCGTGATGAGTACACACAGGATCTATTCGCACAGGAACAGCCAGCTCGAACAGAAAAGCTAATGAGCACATTGGATGCAATCAACGGTCGCTGGGGCGCCTTAAATCATCGCACCAAACCATCTTAGAGAGAGTTCACCGTCGCCCCTAACATGGCATAGGTGATGGATATCACCTTTATCCATACCAGCAGGACTGGCTGTGAAGGCAGCATTACTTCGCCTAATCTAGCGCGGCGGGATTAAAAAGGCGCAGAGCCTAGGTGTAGGACTCCGCGCAACGCTCAATCGTTAGAAATGTTAGGCACCTAGCTCGAACAGGGGGCGCTGTCGACGCGGATACAGGCCTCCAGACTCTGGTTGCGCGGCAACAGCCGTGAGAAGTAGACGGTGACGTAGAAATAGCCCGCGTCAATCTTTGTCTGCGCCACAACCGATGTAGCATGCCCGGGTTTTATAGACCGGGCCAAGATTAATGATGCTCGCCAAGTGGGGCCTGAGCGAGAATCACGTGCCTATTCGCCGGGCTCTTAGATACCACCCAGGCAGAGGTACTTGATCTCCAGGTAATCCTCAATGCCGTACTTGGATCCTTCGCGACCCAGGCCGGATGCCTTGATACCACCGAAAGGCGCAACTTCATTGGAGATCAGCCCAGTATTGACGCCGACCATACCGTATTCTAGGGCTTCGGCCACACGGAACACGCGCCCCATATCGCGGGCATAGAAGTACGAGGCCAGGCCGAACTCGGTGTCATTGGACATCGCGATCACGTCGGCCTCGTCCTTAAAACGGAACAGCGGCGCCAGCGGACCGAAGGTTTCTTCCTTGGCTACGGCGGCGTTATTCGGTACGTCAATGAGGATGCTCGGCTCGAAGAAAGTGCCACCGAGGGCGTGCGGCTTACCACCAGCGAGTAGCTTGGCACCCTTGCTAATGGCGTCGGCAATGTGCTCCTGGACCTTGGCCACCGCCTTGGCATCGATCAGAGGGCCGGTGGTGATACCTTCGTCCAAACCGTTACCAATCTGCAACTTAGCTACCGCGATTTTCAGCTTCTCGGCGAAGGCATCGTATACGCCGTCTTGGATATACAGGCGGTTGGCGCACACGCAGGTCTGGCCATTGTTGCGGTATTTGGAGATCAGTGCGCCTTCCACTGCCTTATCAAGGTCGGCATCATCGAATACGATGAACGGCGCGTTTCCGCCCAGTTCTAGCGACACCTTTTTAATGTCCTTGGCACATTCGGCCATTAGCTGGCGACCAATTTCGGTGGAGCCAGTAAAGCTCAACTTGCGCACGATCGGGTTGCTAGTCAGTTCGCTGCCGACTTCGCCAGCACTGCCAGTGATTACACTGAACACGCCTTTGGGGATCCCGGCACGCTCGGCCAGCACTGCCAACGCCAGCGCCGAATAAGGCGTTTGCGACGCTGGCTTGAGCACCATGGTACAACCGGCGGCCAGGGCCGGGCCGGCTTTACGGGTGATCATGGCTGCCGGGAAGTTCCAGGGTGTAATCGCTGCCGTTACGCCGATGGGCTGTTTGATCACGATCAGGCGTTTGTCCGGTTGGTGGCCGGGAATTACGTCGCCATACACGCGCTTGGCTTCTTCGGCGAACCACTCAAGGAAGGACGCCGCGAAAGCAATTTCGCCCTTGGCTTCGGCAAGTGGCTTACCTTGCTCCATGGTCATGAGACGACCCAGGTCGTCCTGGTTTTCAATCATCAGTTCAAACCAGCGGCGCAGTTTGTTGGCGCGGTCTTTAGCTGTCAGTGCACGCCAGGCTGGCAGGGCATGATCTGCTGCTTCGATGGCTCGACGGGTTTCCGCTGCCCCCATCTTCGGCACACTACCCATAACTTCGTTGGTGGCCGGATTGGTGACCTGAATGGTCTGGCCGCTGTCCGCGTCCAACCAGGTTCCGTCGATATAAGCCTGTTGGCGGAACAATTGGGTATCTTTGAGTTGCATGGCGTGCTCCTTCGCAGACTGCATTCAGTGCTGCTCAGCTATTTTCCAAGCTATGAATTTAAGCCGAGGAGAGCCACATAAAAGCAATTCTCTCCTCCCCCGGATTGATCTAACCAACCCACTGAGTGGTGTCGTCCAGCGCCCTGGCAAAGCGCTCTACAATCATTCCGACTTCCTGTTCGTTGACGATTAACGGCGGGCAGAAGGCCACGGCATCACCCATGGCGCGAGTAATCATGCCGTGTTCCTGGGCTCTGCCGGCCATGTAGCGTCCGAGGGTGCCTAGCGCCTGATACGGCGCCTTGCTCACGCGATCGCCAACTAGTTCTACCGCAGCGATCAGTCCACAACCGCGAATTTCGCCCACCAAGGGATGATCGATGAAATGCTGTAGGCCGCTGCGCAACAACTGGCCCATTTGCGCCGCATGCTCGACCAGGCTCTCCTCTTCAATAATCTTCAGGTTCTCCAAGGCCACGGCAGTAGCTACCGGATGACCGCTGCCGGTGAACCCATGCCCAAGCGCGCCAAGCGCTTGGCTCTGATCAGCGATGCCCTCAAATACTGGGGCATTGATCAGAATCGCCGCTATCGGCTGATAAGAAGATGACAGTTGCTTGGATAACACCATGATGTCCGGCTGGATACCAAAGGTCTGGCTGCCAAACATCTGCCCGGTACGCCCAAATCCACAGATTACCTCATCGGCGATAACCAGGATGTCGTACTTACGGCAAACTTTCTGGATCTTCTCCCAGTAGGTACGAGGCGGCACTATGACACCGCCAGCGCCCATCAATGGCTCGCCAATGAACGCTGCGATAGTCTCCGGGCCTTCGGCGAGAATCTTCTGCTCGAGCTCGACGGCAAGGCGGTCAGCGAAATGCTCTTCACTTTCACCGGCAAGGGCGAAACGATAATGGTGCGGGCAGCCGACATGCAGGAAGCCTGGAAGCGGCAGGTCGAAACCGCGCTGGTTGCCTGGAAGGCCAGTCAAGCTTGCGCTGGCGACGGTGATGCCGTGGTAGCCGTTGACCCGACTGATGAACTTCTTCTTGGCTGGTTTGCCTAGAGCGTTATTGAGGTACCAGACCATCTTCACTACAGTATCGTTAGCCTCGGAACCGGAGTTGGTGAAGAACACCTTACTCATAGGCACCGGCGCCATCTCGATCAGCTTTTCGGCTAACTCGATACTCGGGCGATGCGATTTGTGACTGAACAGGTGATAAAACGGCAGGGTGTTGAATTGCTGCTCAGCTGCCTTGATCAGACGTTGATTGCTAAAGCCAAGCGCGGCGCTCCACAACCCAGCCATCGCCTCGATATAACCCTTGCCCTGATCGTCATAAACATAGATACCCTCCCCGCGCTCGATGATCAGCGGGCCAAGCTCCTGATGAAGGCGAGCATTGGTGTAGGGGTGCAGTTGATACTGAATGTCTTTTTCTGGCAGCGAGGATACTGACTGGTTCATGGGGCGCTCTCAATATGACTAACAAGCATGGTTTCTGGGAGTAGCCTTATAAGTAGGCATCCGGCTTTTGATCACAATCACACACTTCAATTCGGTAACGAGTTCAGTAACGATGACTTGGCTCGGGGACGTTAAGTGCACTAGCCGATAGCCTATTAGACTGAGCCGGTGCGGGGCTTGTCGTCTTGCGCACAGTCTTGTTCGTTCCAGTGCACTGCCGAATTCGCCCCGCACTGCCTCATGCGGGATGTTGGTTTTTTACAAACCTGGGTAGCCCCTGCAGCTGTGCATCAATCTGCTTGATGATGTAGGCGCCTATGGGAATTGCAGAGGTAGCCGCCGGCGATGGTGCATTGCAGACGTTGACGCTACGGCGGGTATTGCGGAACAGGAAGTCCTCGATCAACTTGCCGTCCGCTGAAACCGCTTGGGCGCGGACGCCGGCCGGGTAAGGCTTGAGATCCTGCAGCGTTAAGCTGGGGCAGTACTTGCGTACTTGCTGTAGATAACCACGCTTGAACAGCGAGTTTTTCATCTCGATCAGGCCGGGCCGCAGATTGTCCTTGAGCACTTTAAGAATGCCCGGATTGGTGAGCATTGCGAACGTGTCGGACAAAGATATGTCACGCTTGCGATAGCCCTCACGCTTGAGTGCCAGCACAGCATTGGGACCGACTGTCACACTGCCGTCGATCATTCGCGTCAGGTGCACGCCGAGGAACGGCATGGAGGGATCGGGAATCGGGTAGATCAGGTGATTGACGATCCGGTTGTGCTGCTCAGGCAGCAAATAGTATTCGCCACGGAACGGGCAAATGCTAAAGCCAGGATCTAAGCCCAGTAGACATACAATGCGGTCGGCCATCAGACCCGAGCAGGTCACCAAAAAGCGTGCAATGACTTCTTCATGCTGGGTTTTAACCCGCATCTCCGTGGCGCGCTCTTCCAGGCCGATGACTTCGCTGTCGTAGCGAATCTCGCCACCGTGCCTCTGGAACTCGCGAGCCATGGCAGCGGTGACCTCGGCATAGTTAACGATACCACTGGAGGGCACGAAGATCCCGCCGATTCCGGTGATGTTCGGTTCGCGTTCCTTCAGTTGCTCCGCAGACAGCCACTCGCGCTCCAGACCATTGGCTGCAGTGCGCTCCCAAAGCGCGCGCATGCGCTGCATTTCCACCTCATTGGTGGCGACCAGCAACTTACCGCACTCATCGTAGATAATGCCGTGCTCGTTACAGAACGATTTGGTAGCACGGTTGCCTTCCAGGCAGAACTTCGCCTTCAAGCTACCCGGCGTGTAGTAGACGCCGGCGTGGATGACCCCGCTATTGTGCCCCGTCTGATGCTTAGCTGGCCCGGACTCTTTCTCGAGCAACAAGATTTTCGACTCTGGGTAGGCCTTGATTAATTGCATGGCAGTCGACATGCCGATAATGCCGCCCCCGATGATCACAAAATCGTACACCGCTATCACCTCTACTCGATCTGTTTTGCCCCGTGGACAAACGACAAGGGCTAAACCGCGCAGCCCCTGTTCAATTAATGGCAATTATTGGCCTTGCTGATGGCCGAGTTTGGGGTAACTGAAGTAACCGCGCTGGCGCATCAGTTCACGGCGCAGCCCAGGGTGAGGGGTGAAACGATCGCGGCCATGCAGCCAATACAGGTTATTAATCAGCAGGAAGCAGCCAACTGGCACCGGCACGGAAAGCTTCTGTTTACTGCCCTCCAGGGAGATAGACAGGTCGGTCAGCCAGTTGCCCTCGTCGAAGTCTTTGGGCTGAACAAATTGATCGATATAGCGAATAGTCGGCCGCCCTTCGGCGTCGACATCAAAGATCGAATGGAACACGTCCGTATCGACCCTTTTACTCGGCGGCGCGGTCCAGCGCATGACGCGCCGTGCTAGCGGATGATGGAAGAAAGCATGGCGATCCTCCCAGTCGTCCAGATGCAGGATCAGCGAGTTGCCACCTTCGATATTCTGCTCATCGATCTTCATCATCAGCACGTAGTCGGTGATCTGATCGACGAAAGTACCATCGTTGTGCAACTCCATTACCCGGTGAGGTTGGCGCAGGTAGCTGTCCGAATTATCGACGTTCTCGACCACGAAGCGTGCGTAGAACTGGCCGCTCATCGCATCAAAGTTCGACCGCCCCAGCAGGTGGGCCACAGCAGTCGAGAATTTGACCATATCATCAGCTTGTGCCACATCATTCAGGGCCTCCTGCTTGATTAACAGCCCTCCGGTGGCACGATCCATTAGGGCGTTGAGTAGCACCGGGCGCAGGCTGTTACCGCAGAGATCGTCAAGAATTTTGGCGAAGCGAAATCGCAAGAAGGACTTGTATTCCAGCGCCTGCACCGGCCACTCGGCCACTGCTACACAGAAAGCCTCTATCGTCGCCTTAGTGAAGGTCAGCTCGAACAAACGGGGCGACTGAGCGGAGGGTGAAAGAGAAAACCCCTTAACGGCGGTCGGTAGCGGCATCACAAGATCTTTGAGCTGGGTAAAGGCATTCATGGCAGAGTCCTGACGAAAAAATTGTCTGTACGCCGCCCCGAGATTTACCAGAACAGCCGGACTAAAAATATAGCTATTTTATAAAAATGTCTACGCTTTTATAAAATAGCGACACTCGGCAACTGCATCTCCACTTAGTAAATATTTCTGCAGTTGCGTATGATGGATAAAACCCGTTGAGGAGCATGGTTTATGGATACGCTCGCCCCCCGCCAAAACTCAGCAGTCAGCGGCTATGAGTGGCTCAAGCGGGACATAATTCAGGGCATGTTCAAGCCCGGAGAAAAACTGCGAATGACTGCGCTTAAGGAGCGCTACGACCTAGGCGTAGGCCCTCTGCGTGAAGCGCTATCGCATCTGATTGCGGAAAATCTGGTAGTAGCTATCAGTCAGCGTGGCTACCGCGTCGCTCCTATGTCGCTGAGCGAAATGCAGGACATCTATGACGCACGGGCCAATCTCGAAGCGCTGGTACTTAAGCTCGCCATCGAACGCGGCGATGACGCCTGGGAGGCCCAGGTGTTGGCCTATTCGCATACATTGGCCAAGGTAATGGAGGTCAAGACCCAGGAGCAGATGCTGGAAATATGGGATGCCCGACACAAGGCCTTCCATACAGCTATAGCCTCCGGCTGTGGGTCTAGACACCTGCTGCAGGCGCGCGCCTATCTGTTCGATCAGGCCGAGCGCTATCGCCAGCTGTGGCTGCGGCGCACGGTGCTATCCGAGGAGGCCTTGTCCCTGAAACGTCAAGAGCACAGCGAACTGGTAGAAGCTATCCTTGCCCGTGACGCAACGCGAGCAAGCGCCATGATGCAGGCTCATCTGATGACACCAGTACCGATCATCGAAGGGATCATGCGCAACAGCAACCTGAGAGCATCCCAGTCCGCCCCTGAAATCATGGGATAGTTACCGTGTCTCGCCCTTAGAGGGGGTGCCTGCGGAATTTCAGCATGTTTTTTGCAGGACAGACCTGAAGCAATTACTACCCAACACCATAGCTTTGCACCTAGCATGGTTCCGTCTTACGCTTGTGAAGCCTGCGCCGCTCTCAGCCCGCTCGCGTGAACCTAAAACAATAAGCTTGGCTTGATCAGCAACACCAGCTACGCATGAGTTTGCCAATGCAGACGACAAAGGCTTACCCAAGTTAGCGCCCGTATGGAATATCAGACGCCGATATATAACTGGTACTCCCGCAACGGTGAAAAGGCGTGGAGCCTTTATGGGGAGCTACGCCGAGTGACTTCTAATCCCCCAGAGCACATTGACAATAAAGTAACCGGCTACGGCTTTAACGAAACGGCTCGGGCTTCACTGGCAGTACAACTAAAGTGCTGGCGAAAATGCCGGGAAAATTGTGCCTGATCACTGAACCCCCAACGATATGCCAGCTCACCGATTGATAGGTGGCAGTGGGGATCACGTAGGCGTTGATATACAGCCTCCAATCGTTTCAGGCGAATCCATTCACCGAGACTGTAGGGCGTACTGAAAAATAATTTATGCAAATAGCGAACCGATAAGCCGCAGGCCTGAGCAATATGCTGCGGGTTTAGTTCAGCTGAACACAAGTTTCGGTCGATGTAGTGCTCGATACGCTGCAAATGCAGGGCAGCTAGACTCGAACTCTCACTATTAAGGACGCGCTCATCTTGGCGCAGAGCCATTAACAACGTCGAAAGCACCTGTTCCAGCAGCATATGACGGGCATCCGCATCGCATTCGTCGAAGCGCGCGGCACACATCGCCAGTTGATCAACAAAAATTCGTCCCAATCCACGCCGAGCCTCGAAACAGAAACGGGTGTAGCGCTCGGCTCCACGTATCTGTCCATGTAGCGCGCGCTCAGGCAGCTTGAATACCCAAAGGTCGTTGTCGCAGGAGTAGTGAAAACGATAAGGCGCATCGCCTCGCTCGAAGATGAACCCACCTGGCTTACAATGGAGCTCACGACCGTCTTGCTCGAAGTGTACTTCGGTAAGGCGCGGCACTGTTACAAGGTAACAGGGTTCAGTATCTTCGCTAACCTGGCTCTCGCTGCGCGAATAGCCTAGCTGACTGGAGCGCAGGCGCGATAACGCCAACGGCGTACTGCCCGTTTTCCAAATTTTCAGGCTGCCTTGGAAAATGGCGCTGGAATTGAACTCCAACGACAATGGAAAATATGTATTGCCGATGGCTTCGGCCCAACGCGATTGCCTTTCTCCCTCAGGCCAATACCGCGTAGACAATTGATCTGTCATGAAAGGTCCTCAATTTGTAGTTATTATGAGGGCGGCACCAACGGTGAATGCCGTCGGTGCCGTTGTTACACAATCCTTTGTTAAAAATCCCTGACGGTCAATGACCGGGAGTCAGTTCATATGTGGCCGAGGGATCCAGACTGACCCGCCAGCCCGGTGGAACAACGATGTTTGTGGTCGCTTCCTCAATCACACAGGGACCTTGAATAATCTGCCCTACTTCTATGCGGTCGCCGTTGTACACAGGCGTGTCCTGCCAATCGTCTTGCGCATTGAACAGCATCGGACGATGACCAGCCGGAATCGCGGCCGTTGCCTTGAGCGGGGTTGCAAGTTCAGGCATTGGTGGACGCTGTAACCGCGCGATCACCGAGCACTCTAGATTAACTAGTTCGACCGGGCTGTTAGGCTCACTGAAGGAAAACAGCGCCTTGTGCCGCTGGTGGAAGGATTCGCGCAGGGCCGCCAGGCTGCTACGGTCGAGCCGGTCGCAGCTCAGTTCGACGCTGCACTCGTGGATCTGTCCGAGGTAACGAATCTCCAGGCTGTACTGGCATTCAATACGATTGTCACCACCGAAACCATCGTCTCGCAGGTTCGTCATACCACGCTCGCGTAACTGCTGCAGGGCCTGGTTTAGTTGCTCCAAATCGACGAACTCGTCATCCAAACGCATCGGCAAAGTAGTCAGCTGATCATAGCGGATGTCAGAGAGAATCTGGCCGAAGGCGCACAGCCCCGAAGCCACCTTGGGAATCAGCACAACCTTGCTGCCGATTTCCTCAGCTAGTCGCATCACGTGCATGCCCGCTGCACCACCGGCACCGATCAGGGCGAAGTCACGGGGATCATAACCACGCTCAATGGACACGCGGCGGATACCACTAACCATGCTCAGGTTAACCAGGGTAATGATACCGACGGCCGCGCGCTCGACACTGATACCCAGCGGTTCGGCAATTTTACTGCGGATCGCATCGATCGCGGCTTGTCGATTTAGACGGATGCTGCCACCGAGCAGTGCACCATCAGCCAGATAACCGAGCGCCAGGTTAGCATCGGTTACAGTCGGCTCGACCCCACCCTTTCCATAACACACAGGCCCGGGGTTAGCCCCGGCACTGCGTGGACCGACCTGGAGCATGCCGAAGTCGTCAAGGTGGGCGATCGAGCCACCGCCGGCGCCAAGGGATTCCACCTGAATCATTGGCACGCCGATACGGTAACGGAGGAAGTCGCTGTCTTTGCTGAAGTTGGTGCGACCGCCTTTGCTAAGAGTGATGTCGAACGAGGTACCACCCATATCGACGGTGATTACGTTGTCGATACCGAATGGCTGGGCCACGCACAAGCCGGCTTGCGGGGCAGATGCCGGACCGGAGTTGATCGCGTTGACCGCCCGCTCACGCATTACCACGCCAGGAGCCAGACCTCCGTTGGACTGGAAATAGCGGGTAGGCTGCTGCGCGCCCAGCTCCTCGAACAGCGCGTCGATGCGTTCGATATAACGACCCATCACTGGGCTAAGGTAGGCGTTGACCACGGTTGTCGAGGTGCGTGTGTATTCGCGAATCTGCGGGAACACCTCGTGGCCGCTGCAGACAAATACGTCAGGTAAAGCCGCACGCACCATAGCCATAGCGCGCTGCTCGTGACTAGGGTTGCGCACCGACCAGACGAAGGAGATCGCCACCGCCTGCACCTGTTGTTCGCGGAAGTAGTCGATGGCGGCATGAATCGCCGCCTCGTCTAGCGGGCTGAACTCGCTGCCGTCACTGATAATACGCCCGCCGATTGGACGGCGCAGGTGGCGCGGCACTAACATATGCGCCGGTGGATAAGTGGCGTCATAGCGATGGCCATCTTCTTTGTGGCCAAGGCGAATTTCCAGGCTGTCTTCATGGCCATCGGTACACAGCAGGCCCACCTTGACCCCGGTCTTTTCGATCAGTGCGTTGAGCGCCACAGTCGTCCCGTTGATGCACAGATCGCAGTCGGCAATGATCTCGGCTGGTGTACGGCCGAGGGCATCGGCGATTTGCGCCAGACCGTTGCGTATGGCCAGGGTGCCGTCATGTGGGGTGGACGGCGCCTTGAACAACTGCACGTTGCCCTGATGGTCGGCGAGGATGAAATCAGTGAAGGTGCCGCCGGCATCGATGCCCAGGCGATATTGTTGTTTGCTCATTTTCGAATTCTCTGCATTGCTCAAAGGGGCTGTGCTCAGTGCGCGGCTCGGTGTGCGTGGGTTGCGGCTTCATCGAGTTGGCCGTTGCCGTCAATCACTACGCCGTATTCAAGGCGCGCGCCGTCAATCGAGACCAAGCCGTTGCGCACATCGGCTAGAACCGTGGCCAGCGGACGACGTAGTGGGTCGCCATAGCCACCACCGCCCGGGTTGACGTTGATTACGCGCTCACCTGGTTGTGCGGTCAGCAGAGTGTTCTGGATGTAATGGTCTTCCTCACCGTCGACATGTCTATGGATCAAGCGGCCGAGCTTGGGCTCGAGCAGAACATTCTTCGCCCCTGCCGCACCGGCGGTAGGCAGCTGCCGGCCCTCACCGAAACCGACCACGGTCATGGCGTGCTTCAGCGGCTCGAGCTCCAGGCGAGTACCAGAGCCACCGCGGAATTCACCGGCGCCACCACTGTCGGTCATCAGGCTGTAGCGGTGTATCAGTACCGGATAGGAGTACTCAAGCAGTTCGATATCGCCGGACGTCAGCGCGCCGAAGCAGCACAGCGGGCCGCAAGCAGGCCAACCATCCATAGCCTTGTTAGCGCCAGCGCCGGAGATGACCGAGGCCAGCACCATGGTCACATATTCATCGTTGTTGTTGCGTGGGTCGTGCCCAGCGATATTGATCCCGCTGGCATGCCCCCAGGAGGCGGTCACACGCTCCGGAGCCGCCTGTTCAAGGGCCAGACGCACGGCATCGGCGAGGGTTTCCATCGGAGTAGTGGTGCAGTTGACGTGCGGTGCCGGCTCCTGGGCGTTGCACAGAGTACCGGACGGGCCAAGGTCTACACTCACGCAGCGATAGAGGCCTTCATTGTAGGGCGGTGGCACCTGGGCGAACATCATCAGTCCGAGGTAAACCCCGGAGATCGAATTGCCCGCGTAGGAGTTGATGAAGTAAGGCACCTGCGGCGGGCTCTCTATCAGAACGTGCGCCTCGTCGCCGCGAATTTCCACCTGGGCAGTGATCGACAATTCTCCCAGACCATGACCGGAGTCTTCGAGAATGGCAGTGCCGCTGTAGAAACCGTCTGGCACATCACGCAACAATGCGCGCATATGACGGTCTGCCATATCTTTCAGCTCGGTAATGCACGCTCGGACCTGGTCGACGCCATAGCGATCGAGCAACTCGATCAGGTGACGCTCGCCCACGCTGCAAGCACCGTACTGGGCATTCAGATCGCCTTCTTGATAGGCGCGGGCGCGCATGTTGGTCAGCAGCAGGTTGATTACGTCTTCCCGGCGCTGGCCCTGGGCCCACAACTTGACAGGCGGGATGCGCAGGCCCTCTGCGTAGATTTCTTTTGCGTCCGGGTTGTAGCCGGCCGGTACCGGGCCGCCAATATCGGTCAGGTGGCCCTTGCAGACCGTCCAGAACACCAGCTCGCCCTTATAGAACACCGGTTTGTACATGCAGCAGTCGAGGATATGACTGCCCATGTAGGCTGGATCGTTATGATAAATAACATCGCCCTCGGCAATCTCATCACCGAAGAAGCCAGCAACGCATTTCATCGCTGGGATAAGCGAACCGAGATGAATAGGAAGGTCCTGGCCTTGCAGGATCATTTCCGGGAGGTGATCGAAGAGTGCGTTGGAATAGTCGTGGGCGAGGTTGAACACGCTCGAGCGACTGGTCTTTTCCAGCGTCAGGGTCATTTCTCGCTGGGCTGTTTCGAGCGCACCGCGCACGACTGCCAGGGTGATCGGGTCTACTATGTTCATGGGTCACCACAAATCTTGTTTTTGTCTGGGGAGGCGTGACGGATGTCTTGCCCACATCGCTAAGCTACGCGCGGGCCTAGCGGCTGGCTTGTCTTCAAGCGCACCGTTTTTTGGCCTGAAGTGAACTGTTTCTACTGGTGCATCTACTCAAGATCTAATGCCGGGAGGCCGGAACGCTGCGATCGGGTAGGAGGCGGCCTCACGGCCGCCGTCCTCCCACACCACCGTGCGTACGGTTCCGTACACGGCGGTTCAGGCCATGCGGTTAAGCCGATTGATCGTATCCAGTATCGAGACCAGTCAAAGTCTGTCCCATAGCTTCTTCGGCAGCGCCTGATTCATATGCGGCGCTCCTGAGTTCCACCACGGGCCTCGGCCATTGAAGGCCGACTTGCAGGCACGCTCCTCGCTCAATCCCAGGCGCATCAGGTTGCGCGCCCTCGTAGAGGGCTGCTTCCATTGCCGCCAGATGACACAGCGAAGTTTGTGCCTGACCCAGCCATCCAGCTCTTCCAGTGGACGCTTGCTCTGGCTGAGCTTGAAGTAGCCTGCCCAGCCTCGCAGCACCGGGTTTACCCGCTCGATGACATTCGCCATCTTGTGGCCCCGCACCCCTCGCAGCAGTTCCCTGAGACGGTCGCGCACACGGCGCAGGCTCATGGTTGCCACTCGCAGTCTAGGCTGCGAGTGCCAACTCATCCCATACCCCAGGTAGTCGCATTTCCACGACCCAGCCACGCGACTCTTGTCCCGATTCAGTCTCAGTTTCAGACGGTGATTCAGGAACCGCTCGACACTGGCCAGCACTCGTTCGCCAGCACGCGGACTACGGACATAAATGTTCGCGTCATCGGCATAGCGCACGAAGCGATGGCCTCGCCGCTCCAACTCACGGTCGAGTTCATCGAGCAGGATGTTCGACAGCAGCGGCGAAAGCGGGCCGCCTTGCGGCGCCCCCTCCTGCCGATGGCTGACAACCCCGCCCGACATGACGCCCGCTTCGAGGTAACGGCGGATGAGTCTGAGCACCTGTTTGTCTTCGACATGGCGCTCAACACAGAACATCAGGATGTCGTGGTTGACCCGATCAAAGAACTTCTCCAGATCGAGTTCCACGCAACACCTATGACCCGCCGCCACATGGGTGCGGGCCATCTCGACAGCCTGGTGAGCGCTTCTGCCCGGACGGAAGCCGTAGCTATAGTCCGAGAACAGCGGATCGAAGATCGGCGTGAGCTGTTGCAGCAGGGCTTGCTGGATCAGGCGATCCACGACACTGGGAATGCCCAGTTGCCGCATACCGCCCTGCGGTTTGGGAATTTCGACCGCCCGCACTGCCTGGGGATGGTATTCACCTGCCAGCAGCCTGACCTTCAGGATGGGCCAATACTGTTTCACGTAGCCTGCCAAGTCGGCGACCGTCATGCCATCGGCACCCGGCGCCCCCTTGTTGCTGACCACGCGCTGATACGCACGCTTGAGATTGAGCGGCGCAAGCACCCGCTCCATCAGCGTGTCCGGCTCCGCGTTCATCCACGTCACCGACGCCGCCGATACCTCTGCGCTGTCAGGCGTCATCCTCGGCCTCTGGCCGGGACTCGGGGTGACAGTCTTCTCTTGGAGAAATTTCTGCATTTCGGTTATCGACGAGACGCTGACGCCTACTGGCGGCATGACCTGTTCGGCCCTTGATGGCGTGGTTGACCGCCACTTACTACGGCCTCGGCTGACTTCTGCACGCCCATCCCGTCGCCTCTCGACAATCGGTAGCACAATGGCAAGCGTACAGATCTCCCAGGGTAATTCGCGCGACCTTCCTGCTTATGCCTGTCGGATCTACGTCGCAGCGTTCCGTGCAAGTATCGGGCTTTGGCGATTATGGCCACCTCACCCCGCTGCGCCGCCTCATCCGCTTCCTGTTCGTCAGGCCAGCATTTTGTCTCGGGCTTCCTTCAGATTCGCAGTCGCCCGCGACACCCTTGCCTTCAGCTAACACTTCCCCTTGCCGGGTGTGTAGAGGACTTTCACCTCCAAGTCGCCAGGCTCACCACCACAGTGAACCCGACAGCGCCAGTCACGGCGCTACGCGCCATGCCTGGCGCACCATAAAAAAACGCCAGCACATGGCTGGCGAAAATAGGAGCGTGAGTGGTTGCTAGGGGCGCTTATTGCCTCAGAAGTAGTAACCGATATTGGTATACAACTGGTTTTCCCAGCGTTCGCTACCGCCGGCGCCCAGGCTCTGGGTGTAGCTACCGCCACCGATGTAGGGATCGTGCTTGCCGTGCAACCACTCGACGGCGATCCATAGGTCTTTCAGCGAGAAAGATGTGCCAAGGATGAAGCGCTGGGAATCCTCGAAGCTGGACTCATCCTTGTCGAACAGGCTGTAGTTACCGTAAACCTTGACACCAGAGAGCCACCCGAGTGAGCCAGGAATGTCATAGCTGAGGTCGGCTACATAGAGGTTACCCTTGGCGGCAACGTTAAAGGTGCCGTCGAAGCTGCCGAAGCTAACCAGCTTGTCTCTGCCGGGATTCTCCGGGCTCATGTCCTGGCGAGTGGCTTGCAGTTGCACGCCCCAGGGGCCATTCTTGCCCGAGTAGTGGACTGCTAGGGCATTTCGGCGGCCGCTATCACGACTGTCCTGGTTCTGCAGCGTCGAGGTCAATGCCGAGGCGCCGATCTCCGACTGCCAGCTCCCAAGCTTTAGGTTGCGGGCCAGACGCCCGACTAAGATGTCGCGCTCGTGGTTATCGCTGCCGTCGACGACGTAGTCATCTGCCGTAGCAACACTGGTTGCATAGGTCCGCCCGCCGCGGCTTGTACCTTGACCCTGATCAGCCGGGCTTAGGTAGTAAGCGAGTTGGAAGTTCCAGTCATCCTGCTGCTGGATGTATTTAACACCAAGGTTCGCAATGTCTTCCAGGCCGATCACGCTGCCCAAGGTCAAGAAGAAAGTGCTGCCGGCATAGGGCAGCAGGCCGAACGGAATCTTGTTTAGTCCCACCTGAATCTGACGCGACTCATCGAACTTGTAGCCGATCCATGCATATTCGGCGAAGGCGATGTCACCGATCTTGTCGGTATAGTCGAAAGGGTAAGCGTCGCCATAGAAACGGTATTTAGCCGCGCCGATCCAACTATCGGAGTTGTAGGTAGCGGTGAGAAAGGCAGTATCGAAACTCAGCTTCTCGATATCCCGGTCGGGGTCGTAGTCGATACGCGCACGCACGGCGCCGCCAATGTCCAAGTTGTCATTGATAGCCACCGCACCTGCGGGTAGCGCGAGCGATGCCAACAATGGAAGTAATATGAGAGTTGCTTGTGGGTGCAGGTTGATCATTTTCATGAATTGGCTCTTAGCATTGTTAGTCTTTTTTTCAGCTACGCAGCACTAAGCCGCTGCGGTGTTGCGGCTTAGTTTTGGATCGGGTTTGGTAGCTGCAGCAAGTTGCCGGAGCCGAATACATCGGCCCGGTGGGCGCCGATATTGGTTTCAGCTGCAGCTGGTGCGGACAAACCAGCTGCGTTTGGCGCTGTTGAGTAGCAGCCAGTAGCTGGCGAACGCGCAGACAAAGGTCACCGGCGCTGAGAAGGTCGCCAGCGTTGCTCCGCCGAAATTCAGCAGCACTATCCCCAGGCCAGCGGCAAAGAACCAGGCGATCAAGCCGCACGGGTTGAAGGCGTTGACTCGTTCGAGAGCGAATTCAATATTGCCCTCGAACAGCTGGGTATATTTCGGCGAGAAAATATGCGCCAAAGCGATCGCTACCCAAGCCACTACAAAGATGCTCTGGTATGCCAGGGCTTGCAGAATGTAGCTGAACACATTGAGCAACATCATTGTGTAGACCACGATGCCAACTACTACGGCCCATGCCATATAAGGCACAGCCGCCAAGCCAAAACGGCCGAAGAACGCATGCATGTTGCTAGCGGCCATGAAGAAATTTGCGGTATTGATACGGGTCTGGCTGACCCAAACGAACAACAACCCCCAGATACCCATCAGCTCGACAATGGCCAGCACCACCGAGACCTCAGACAGGCCGCCCTCTGTGGGAATGGTGGCGGCGAGAAAGATGCCGACCAGACCGTTAATAAGAAAGCTGAAGATATAGAATGGTAGGCCGAAGTTAAATTTAGCGTGGTAGCTGGCGTCCTGCTTACGACCGAAGCGTGCGTAGTCCCAGGTGTACATCATGAGAATCCACACTCCCATGAAATAGGTGAAACAGTCCCACCAGCCATTACTTACTGGCCCGCTCTCAGGCCCCATTTCCAACCAGGCAGAACTGTAGCCGTATTCACCGACGGCCATCGCTACTACGGCAATCAGACCAATCAGGTAGAGCGGCAGCAGCACGCCATTGAACTTATCCAGCCAGGTCTGCACGCTACCGAACACCAGTGGCACGCTGTATAGCACCACTATTAGGTAGGCTTGATTGAGCGTGATGTCGGACACGTAGTGTTGGATAGCAATGGCGATCACCGAGCCTTCAAACACGCTGTAGTAGATCGCCGTGGCGAAGAAAATCAGGGTGGCCAGTGCTGCGCCGGCGCGTCCGAATAGCACCCGGGAGAAGAGTGCGACCGATAATCCGGTCTTAATGGCGTAGCGGGCAATGACCCCGTTGATGGCCGCATAAGTTACGACCGACAAGAGTAAGCCGATTATGGCATTCATCGTACCAAAGCTCATTGCCAGGGTGGCGGACACCACCAGCCAAAACATAGCACTGCAGATGGCCCACCAAGCCATCGTCAGTGAGCCTTTGCTCATGCGGTGTTCTTCCGGAACCGCGACGGTGCTGTAGTCGATACTATCGACCTGTTTTTTGATGTTTCCGGCCATGGCTCTTCTCTTGTTTTTGTAATGAGTGGAGTCATGATCATAAGTACTTCAGGCGGGCGACCACTTGCTGCTGAGCGCACTCTCTTTTGTCATACCTGAAGCTTCTTGCTCTCTGGAAGATGGCCCACCCAGACGAAACTCCTCCAGCGGAAAGCGATGAGAAAATCTCTCAGGCTGTCCAAGTCAGAATAAAAGACCTCAATGACGCTATGGCTTACATCTCTTTCCGAGAGAGCGTTATTAGCGAGCGAGTCACCTAACAACACCTACACTCAGCGTGATAGCCAGACAGACAACATAGCGCTTAAACGTTTCAAGCCAGTAGGACTACAAGCAAAGCACTCAATGACGGGCTCGAGGCCGATTCAATCTCGGCACAACCACCCTAAGCCAGCAACCAGCACTACATGCTACAAGAAGTCAAAACCGGGTACAAAACCGGGTACAAAGAATAACGAAAACAACCAGAATGCCTAAGCTCAAACGCTCAAGCATCAGACTTACCGCATAACGTGTAAGTCAAAAAATTGTCTTTCCCGCACGTCAACTCTATGTTTCAAATGCATTAGCCCTGAAACCCGCACGCCACTTGAGTATGCACGCATAGCACAATTCTATAGGTATTGCAACACATTCCTTTAGGGCTTCAGATCACTTGCTGCAACTGCGGCACGACCTCGAACAAGTCACCCACTAGACCGTAATCCGCCACCTGAAAAATCGGCGCCTCTTCGTCCTTGTTGATTGCCACGATGACCTTGGAGTCTTTCATCCCGGCCAGGTGCTGGATGGCACCGCTGATGCCGACGGCGATGTACAGCTGCGGCGCGACGATCTTGCCGGTCTGGCCAACCTGCATGTCGTTGGGCACGAAACCGGCGTCGACCGCAGCGCGCGAAGCACCGACGGCGGCGCCGAGCTTGTCGGCCAGGGCATACAGGTGCTTGAAGTTGTCGCCGTTCTGCATGCCGCGACCGCCGGAGACGACGATCTTGGCCGCGGTCAGTTCCGGACGATCGGACTTGGCCAGCGCCTCAAAGACGAAGGCCGAGATGCCGGCGTCGCCGCCAACGGCCACGGCTTCCACGACAGCACTGCCGCCTTCGCCGGCCACCGGATCGAAACCGGTGGCACGCACGGTGATCACCTTCACCGCCGCCGAAGACTGCACGGTGGCGATGGCGTTACCGGCGTAGATCGGCCGCTTGAAAGTGTCGGCGCTTTCCACGGCGATGATTTCGGAGATCTGGTCGACGTCCAGCTGGGCGGCGACGCGCGGCAGGATGTTCTTGCCGTTGCTGGTGGCGGCGGCGAGGATGTGGCTGTAACCCTTGCCCCCTGCTTCTTGAACAAGAGCAGCTACCAGCGGCGCAACGTTTTCCGGCAGCTGATGGGCGAAGGCGGCGTTGTCGGCCACCAGCACCTTGGCCACGCCGGCGAGCTTGGCAGCCGCTTCGGCGGCGGCGCCACAGGCGGCACCGGCAACCAGGAGGTGGATGTCGCCACCGATCTTCTGCGCAGCGGCCACGGTGTTGAGAGTGGCCGGCGCCAGGGCGGCATTGGTGTGTTCAGCGATAACCAGGATAGTCATTTAGATTACCTTCGCCTCGTTCTTCAGTTTCTCGACCAGTTCCGCCACCGACTTGACCTTGATGCCGGCCTGGCGGGCAGCCGGCGCTTCGACTTTCAGGGTCTTCACGGTGGACGCGGTGGCAACGCCCAGGGCGTCCGGGGTGAGCACCTCCAGCGGCTTCTTCTTGGCCTTCATGATGTTCGGCAAGGAGGCGTAGCGCGGCTCGTTCAGACGCAGGTCGGTGGTGACGATCGCCGGCAGGTTCAACGCCACGGTCTGCAGGCCGCCGTCGATCTCGCGGGTCACGTTGACCTTGTCGCCCGCCACTTCGACCTTGGAGGCGAAGGTGCCTTGGCCGAAGCCGGTCAGCGCGCCGAGCATCTGGCCGGTCTGGTTGTTGTCGCTGTCGATGGCCTGCTTGCCGAGGATCACCAGCTGCGGCTGCTCCTTGTCGACCACGGCCTTGAGCAGCTTGGCCACGGCCAGGGAGTTCAGCTCGTCAGCACCCTCTTCCTTGACAGCCTCGACCAGGATGGCGCGGTCGGCACCGAGGGCCAAAGCAGTACGCAGCTGCTCTTGCGCCGCCGTCGGGCCGATCGACACCACGACGATTTCACTGGCAACGCCCTTCTCTTTCAGGCGTACGGCTTCTTCCACGGCGATTTCGCAGAAGGGGTTCATCGACATCTTAACGTTGGCGAGATCGACGCCGCTGTTGTCCGCCTTGACGCGAACCTTGACGTTGTAATCGACCACACGCTTGATCGCTACGAGGACTTTCATAAAGGCTCCATGGGAAAAATTGCCCCGGCAAGCTGGCTGGCCGGGGCATGGCAGGTTCAGCGTTCACCAAGCTGTTCGATGATGCCTTGTGCCTTCAACTCGGCCAGGCGCTCATCATCGAGACCCAACTGGCGCTTGAGCACCTCATCGGTATGCTCACCCAGCATCGGCGCGGGGCGCAGGTACTCGACCGGTGTGCGAGACAACTTGATCGGACTGCCGACCGTGACGAAGTCGGCTTTCAAGGGATGGGGAATGTTGACCAGCATGTTGCGCGCCAGTATCTGTGGTTCGTCCAGCGCCTGGGCAATGCTGTTGATGGCCCCTACCGGTACGCCCTGCGGGTGAATGCGCCCTACCCACTCATCGGCGAGCCCTCCGAGAAAGTGACGCGACAGGATGGCAACGATCTCCTCGCGGTTGCTGACTCGGTCGGCGTTGCGCGCGAAACGCGGATCTTTCGGCAGCTCTGGCAGGCCGATGGCGTCGCACAGTGCGACGAACTGTGAGTCGTTGCCGCAGGCAATGATGAAGTCGCGATCACTGGCGCGAAACACCTGGTACGGCACAATGTTGGCGTGGGCGTTGCCATAACGCCCGGGCGGCTTGCCGGAAGCCAGATAGTTCTGGCTCTGGTTGCACAGTGTGGCGACCTGAACATCCAGCAACGCCATATCGATATGTTGACCAAGCCCGGTCTTTTCTCGGCTGAGCAGCGCAGCTTGGATAGCCACCGTCGAGTACAGGCCGGTCATCAGGTCCGCGAAGGCAACGCCTACCTTTTGCGGGCCGCCACCGGGCAGATCGTCGCGCTCGCCGGTGATGCTCATCATTCCACCCATACCCTGAATGATGAAGTCGTAACCCGGTTCTGCGGCGCGCGGCCCGGTCTGGCCGAAACCCGTCACCGAGCAATACACCAGGCGTGGATTGAGCGCAGCGAGGCTAGCGTAATCCAGCCCGTACTTGGCCAAGGAACCGGCCTTGTAGTTCTCGATCAGTACGTCGCAACTGGTAGCCAGGGCCCGCACCATTTCCTGCCCCTCGGGGCTGGCGATGTTTAGCGCCACCGACAACTTGCCGCGATTGGTGGACTGGTAATAAGAAGCCTCGCCGGTGGACTCGGCGTTCTGCCCCTTCATCCATGGCGGCCCCCAGCCACGGGTGTCATCACCCGCGCCCGGCCGTTCGATTTTGATCACTTCGGCACCCAGATCGGCCAGAGTTTGGCCGCACCAGGGACCAGCCAGAATGCGGCTCAAGTCGAGCACGCGATACCCAGTCAAAGCACCCATTTCATTTCACCTTTGCTTGCGCGCACTTACACACGCTCCATCACCATGGCGAGGCCTTGGCCCACGCCGATGCATAGGCTCACCACAGCGTAGCGTTTGCCGCTCTGTTGCAGCGCGCGAGCGGTGCTCAGGGCCAGGCGCGCACCGGATGCACCTAATGGGTGGCCGACGGCGATGGCGCCACCGTGTGGGTTTACCCGCGGGTCGTTGAACGCAACACCCAGACCTTTCAGGCAGCCCAGCACCTGGCTGGCGAACGCTTCGTTGATCTCGATAATGTCCATATCCGCCAGGCTGAGCTGCGCGCGAGCCAATGCCTTATGAATAGCCTCCACCGGGCCGACGCCCATAATGCGCGGGGCCACACCCACGGCGGCGGCCGACAGAATGCGCGCCATCGGAACCAAGCCGTGCCGTTCGCCCGCCGCGGCCGAGCCAATCAGCAATGCCGCCGCGCCATCGTTGACGCCTGATGCGTTGCCGGCGGTAACCACACCACCTTCGGAGAGAGGATTCAGGCGAGCCAAAGCGATCAGGTCCGATTGCGGGCGCGGGTGCTCGTCCTGCTCCACCACATTGGGTGGCGTCTTGCGCCCGGTGGGCACGCTGACCGCGAGCAGTTCTTCCTGAAAGAAACCTGCGCTACGTGCGGCTTCATAACGGGCCTGAGAGCCGGCAGCAAAGACGTCGGCCTCAGCACGGGAGATGCCGTACTCCTGAGCCACGTTATCGCCCGTTTGCGGCATGCTGTCGTTGCCAAACTCGGCGACGATCTTCGGGTTGGGAAAACGGGCGCCAATGGTACTGTCGAACACCGTCAGTTCGCGGCTATAGGCCGCTTCTGCTTTAGCCATGACAAAGGGTGCACGGGACATACTCTCCACCCCGCCGGCGACAAACAGTTCGCCTTCGTTACAGGTCACTGCGCGGGCGGCATCGATCACCGCCGCCAGACCACTGGCGCACAGGCGGTTAACTGTCTGCCCAGGTACGGTCACGGGCAAGCCTGCAAGCAGTGCGGCGTGACGCGCGATGTTGCGGCTGTCCTCCCCTGCCTGGTTGGTATTGCCCAGAATCACGTCCTCGATGGCTTCGCCAGGGATGGCGTGGCGAGCGAGCAATTCGTGGATCACATGGGCGGCGAGGTCGTCTGGGCGTACCGAAGCGAGTGCGCCGCCGTGGCGGCCAAATGGCGTGCGCAGTCCCGCGAAGATGTAGGCGTCGAGCATGGGAAAATCCTAGCGTTGAGGTTCAGTCGGGAGTGGTTCGTTGTGACGCAATGAAAGGCCCAAGGCGGCCCGTCGCCGCAGCCAGGGACCCGGCCGATAACGGGGATCGCCCGTCAGTTCGGTCATGCGTTCAAGAGTGGTGAGCAAACGCTTGGGCCCGACACTATCGCCCCAGGCCAGCGGACCTTGCGGATAACCAAGACCACGGCGCACGCCTTCATCCAGGTCATCGACACTGGCGATACGCTGCTGAACGATATCGCCCGCCAGGTTGACGATCATGGCCAGTACCCTTTGGGCCACAAAGCCGACACTGTCATTGATCACACTGACGCCCACGCCATCGCGGCCCAACAGCGCATGGGCGGCATCGCGCATGTCGGCATGGGTAGCGGGATTTAGCATCAGCGTGCGGTAGCGGGCGATATCCAGCAGCGGGTCGATGCACACCGTGCGCTCAGGATCGGTGCCAAACAGGCCGACGGCGCCGGTGGCATCCAGACCGTAAGGTGCCAGCAAACACAGGGCCTCGCTGCTTGGGACCGTGCCCTCTTCGACCCGCGCGCCCACCTGCTGAAGAAGCTCGGTGAAACGTGCACGATCCTCGGGGTTTTCAGTGCCAAGCCAAACCGGCGGAAATGCTTCCAGCGCAGGTACTGCCTGTGCGGCGGGTGGATCGATCATCTGGCCGTCGGCGTATCGGTAAAACCCACGCCCGACCTTGCGCCCGACGTAGCCGGCATCCAGCATCTGGCGTGTTAGCGCTGCAGGCCGATACCGCGGTTCCTGGTAGAACTGGTTGTAGATCGACTCAATGACTGGATGGGAAACATCAAGAGCCGTCAGATCAAACAGCTCCAAGGGCCCCATGCGAAAACCCAGACCCTCGCGCAGGATACGGTCTACCTCGGCGGGTTCGGCTACGCCTTCCTTGAGAATTTGCAAAGCCTCAGTGCTATATGCACGGCCGGCGTGATTGATGATGAACCCTGGTGTGTCCTTCGCCCGAATACCCCTATGCCCCATGCGGGCAGCCAGGGCTCGGAGGCTGTCGCCTACCTGCGGGTCAGTCGCCAGACCATCGATGACTTCCACCACTTTCATCAGCGGCACAGGGTTAAAAAAATGAAAGCCAGCGATGCGTTGGGGAAGTCGGCAATTGCGAGCAATGCTGGTGACGGAGAGCGATGAGGTGTTGGTAGCCAGAATGCAGTCATCGGCAACCACGGCTTCCAACTCGGCGAGCAAGCCCTGCTTGGCGTCGAGGCGCTCGATAATGGCTTCCACTACCAGGTCGACGTCGCTCAGTTCCGTAAGGGCGCTCGCCACTTGCACGCGGGAGAGCGTGGCCAGCGCATCGGCGTTGGCAATCTTGCCTTTGTCGACCAGCTTGTCCAACGTGCCTTTCAAGCTTTCGCGGGCGCCCTGCGCAGCGCCTTCGCGACTATCAAACAGCGTGACGCGAATGCCCGCCTGAGCGGCGATCTGAGCAATACCTGTACCCATGACTCCGGCGCCAACAACCGCCATCCGGTTAATTTCACGTGTCATCGCTCATTCTCCTGAGAAGATCGCTTTGCGTTTTTCCAGGAAGGCTTGAGCGCCCTCTTTCTGGTCGCTCGAATCGAATAGCAATTGGAAGGCCTTGCGCTCCAACACCAGCGCGCTCTCCAGCGGCAGGTCAGCACCGGCCAGCATCACTTCTTTGATCTGCGCGACGGCTAGCGGCGGCAAGGCGGCGATTTCAGTGGCCAGCTCTAGTGCACGGACAATGGTCTGCTCGTCGCCCACCACTTCACTCAGCATGCCCATGGCCAAGGCTTGCTGGGCCGAGACCAAGCACCCGGTAAGGGCAATGCGCATTGCCTGGAACTTGCCGACCGCGCGGATCAGACGCTGAGTACCGCCGGCGCCCGGCATCAGGCCGAGTTTGACTTCTGGCTGGCCAAAGCGCGCCGACTCGCCGGCGACGATGATGTCGCAGTGCATGGCCAGCTCACAGCCGCCGCCAAGGGCGAAACCATTCACTGCAGCGATGACCGGCTTGGGGCAGCGGGAGATGGCTTCCCACAGCAGCTCGGTATGGCGCAGGTACATTTCAATCGGGCGCGCTTGGGCAAACTCGCGGATATCGGCTCCGGCCACAAAACAGGTGTCACCGCCGGTAAGTACAATCGCCCGCACCTGCCCATTGCGAGCCAGTGCCCGAAAGTGCTCGGCGAGTTGTTCACGCACCGCGCTATTGAGCGCGTTCTTGGCTTCTGGCCGGTCGATGCGTACGACGGCAACGCCGTCTTCTCGAATTTCCAGGTTCACTACAGATTCAGGTTCGTGACTCATACCCACCTCTAAACACGTTTCGCTATACGAAATTGCATTTCGTATTTACGAGATATCATAGGTAGGGTCGCGAATTCATGTAAATCAGAAATCTGAACTATTTTATTATTTCTTTATTAATCAATATATTATCTATCTAAAAATGAGCGTTTTGCATTTCATCTCGGCTCAAATATAATTTCGCCTGACGAAACGTACTTTTATTTGCTTGCAATTTCCAAAAATGAGGTTCTACCATGGCACGCAACAAAGCGGATCAGCAGAAGGCTGAGAGCAGCACTGGAGCGGATGAAATCGCTTTACTGAAGATGGGCATGCTCGACCCGGCCAGTGCGTCGAGTGAGGACGAAACCAGCGGCCAGTTCGTGACTGCGCTGGCACGTGGGCTGGAGCTGATGCGGTGCTTTACCCCGCGCGACAACGTGCTGGGCAATCAGGAACTGGCGCGGATGACCGGGCTACCCAAGCCGACCGTGACGCGCTTGACCAACACCCTGATGCGCCTTGGCTGCCTCAAGCGTGAGGTGCACTCGGGCAAGTACCAGCTGGATGTCGGTGTGCTGGGGTTCGGCTACGCCATGCTGTCGAATCTGTCGATTCGCTCGGTGGCGCACCCGCTGATGGAAGAGCTGGCCAATCACGCTCAAGCCGCAGTGGCAATGGCGGCCCGGGATCGCCTGCAGATGGTTTACCTGGACGTCGTTCAGGGCCAAGGCAATACCACGATGCGGCGGCAGATCGGCAGCTACTTGCCACTGGCGCAAAGCTCGGCGGGACGCGCATGCCTGGCGGCGATGCCAGAGAGCGAGCGAGAGTTTCTCCTCGACCACATGCGCCAACGCGAAGCAGCACAGTGGCCGGTGATCCGCAAGGGCCTGGATCGCGCGTTTCGCGATTACACCGATTACGGCTTTTGCCTATCGATCGGCGAGTGGCACCGCGACGTCAACTCAGTCGCCGTGCCGCTGTTACACCCGCAGTTCGGGTTACTGACCTTCAACTGCGGTGGACCGAGCTTCCAGCTTCCACGGGACAAGCTCACTGACGATATCGGGCCTCGCCTGATCAACATGGTTAACAACATCGGCGCCGCCGCTCGGTAACCCTTCAGGGTGACGGTGCACCGTACTACATCGGCCCACTTCCGGGCCCAGAGGAGCGCACATGATCCGTGATACCGAAACCCTGCAGATTCTGCTGGATTCTCTTCGCCAGTTCGTCGGTGAGGTACTGATTCCTCGGGAAAACGAGGTGGCTGAAACGGATGCGATCCCTAAGGACATCGTCGATCAGATGCGCGAGATGGGCCTGTTCGGGTTAACGATTCCGGAAGCCTATGGCGGCCTGGGCGTGACTATGGAGGAAGAGGTAAACATCGCCTTCGAGTTGGGTCGCACCTCACCGGCTTTCCGTTCCTACATCGGCACCAACAACGGCATTGGCTCAATCGGCATTTTGCTTGACGGTACAGAGGAGCAGCGCAACCAGTACCTGCCGCAACTGGCAAGCGGCGAGCTGCTCAGCTCGTTCTGCCTGACCGAGCCAGATGCCGGCTCCGATGCGGGCTCGTTGAAAACCAATGCTGTGCGTGACGCTGACAGCTACATCCTCAACGGTACCAAACGTTACATCACCAACGCGCCACACGCGGGCATTTACACGGTGATGGCCCGTACCAACCCGGAAATCAAAGGCGCCTCCGGTATCAGCGCCTTTATCGTTGAGCGCGGCACACCCGGCGTGTCGCTGGGCAAGACGGACCACAAGATGGGCCACAAAGGCGCCCATACCTGCGACGTGATCTTTGAAAATGCGCGAGTGCCCGCCAGCCAGTTGATAGGCGGCGTCGAAGGCGTTGGTTTCAAGACCGCGATGAAGGTGCTGGATAAGGGCCGCCTGCATATCGCTGCACTGAGTGTCGGCGCAGCCGAACGCATGCTGGACGATGCCCTGCACTATGCGCTGGACCGCAAACAGTTCGGCCAGCCCATCGCGGAGTTCCAACTGATCCAGGCGATGCTGGCTGATAGCAAAGCCGAAATCTACGCGGCCCGCTGCATGGTGCTGGATGCCGCGCGCAAGCGCGACGAGGGCAAGAACGTCAGTACCGAAGCCTCCTGCGCGAAGATGTTCTCCACCGAGATGTGCGGTCGTGTCGCCGACCGCTGCGTGCAGATCCACGGTGGCGCCGGCTACGTCAGCGAGTACGCCATTGAGCGCTTCTACCGTGACGTGCGGCTGTTCCGTATCTACGAAGGCACCACACAGATTCAGCAGGTGGTTATCGCCCGTAACATGATCCGCGAAGCGCAGCGGTGACACGGCACCTGCTCTGACACCAGTTGGGCTCCAGTCGCGCCGAGACTCAATAGCGCCACATCCTGGCTTCAAGGTAGTTGTTCGACATGAGTGCGTGTTCCACTGGTGTGGTCCCGAAAGCCTCAGCCTGCGAGCTTCCCGTCAACCTACCCCCAGATGAACTGCGGGGTAGCTGCACGAAACTGGAATTCCAACTACGCCACAGTAGGTCGCACAGCACAGTGCAGGCGCTGCCAGCGGCAACGATGAGGCTATAGGGAAAAGTCGAGCTGGCAATACCAGCAAGATTCACCTGGCGGTGGACGCCCACGGCTTGCCCATCGAGTTTGAAATCACAGGTGGCCAAATCAATGACTGCACTCAGGCACCCGCGTTGATTTCCAAGCTCCCGGCGGCAGAAACCATCGTCGCGGATAAGGGCTATGACAGCGAGAGAATCCGGGAGCAGGTTGAGCTACAAGGGGCCAAGGCCGTGATCCCGAGAAAGCGTAACTCCGTGAAAGGCAACGCGGATCTGGACAGAGGTCTTTACCGCAATCGGCACCTGGTGGAAAACGCCTTTGCCCGGCTGAAGCATTACCGGGCGGTGGCATCTCGATTCGACAAGCTCAAGAGAAATTACGAGAGCGTGGTGGCCATGGCCTGTGCCTTCCTATGGCTACCCATGTGAAATGGCAACAGCCCCTAGCGGTACTTAGCAACTGTTGATCGCCGGTGCGCCGGTAAATGGCGGGCTGATTGGAGAAATAATTTCTACATATAGGCGATTTACAGCGTGTTTATCGCCTTCTGTATCTCTCCTATTCTCTCTCGACTGCTCTGCTGCATTGATTGGCTGAGCCCGGACTGACCGCATGGTTAGCCCTAATCGCGCTAAACCCAACCTGAATAGAGGATCACTCCATGCCCGTTGTACGAGTCAGCTGGTTCGAAGGAAAAGACCACGCCGCGAAGGAAGCTGTCGCTGCAGAAATCACCCAGAGCATCGTGAAAAACACCGGTACCGATGCCAATTACATCTACGTCATTTTTGAAGACGTGGCGCCATCGGATTGGGCCGGTGCAGGCAAGCTGTTCGGCGACGATCCGAAGAAGACCTAAGGTCATTCGGCGTTAATGGCCAGTGGGCTGCAAGGAGTGTTACATCTTCTTTGCAGCCCGGGCTTGGCTCTTTTGTGCTGGGTAGCCGGACTCCCAGTCGACCTGCTCAAACTGTTCGACCAGAAAATTGATAAATGCCCGCACCTTGGATGCCAGGTGTTTGCGGGTTGGGTAGACGGCATAAATACCCAGTTCTACCGAGCGATACTCCGGTAGCAACTCCACCAGATCACCCCGCCGAAGATCCTCACTTACCATAAAGCTTGGCTGCAGCAAAATGCCGCCAGCAGTCAACGCAATAGATCGGCATGTATCACCGTTATTGCAGCGAATGACCGAACGCGTGTTGACCTTATGCTCGCCATCGGGCCCGGTAAAACTCCATTCGTTCCCACTGGAAAAGTTGCTATAGGCAATCACCCGGTGCTCGGCCAGGTCTTGCGGCACTTCTACTGGTGCATGGCTTTTGATGTAGCTCGGGGCTGCACACAGGCGCATCCGCGTGCTGGCAAACCGGCGCCCCACCAGTGAAGAGCTTTCCAACCGGGCGATGCGCACCGCGACGTCATACCCCTCCTCCACCAAATCGACCTGGCGATCGTTCAGGCTGATATCCAGCTCAATCTTCGGGTTTTGCTCCAAAAAGGCAGTCCACAGCGGCGCCAGGTGCAACACACCAAAACTCACCGGCGCATTGACCCGCAGCACGCCGGCAGGCTCATGGTTGCCCGAAGAAACAGCGCTTTCCGCCTCCCCCATCAACGCCAGCACTTCCCGCGCTTGCTGGTAGAAAACCCGTCCTTCTTCGGTCAGTGATAAGCGTCGCGTGGTGCGTTGCAGCAGGCGTACGCCCAGGCGTTCCTCCAGCGCATTTACATGCCTGGAAACGGCGGCCTTGGACATTTCCAGCGCATCGACGGCACCGACAAAGCTGCCCTTGTCGACCACGGCGCAAAACACCTGCATCTCCAACGCGCGATCCATTATTGCCTCACTTATCGGAACTATAAGTCACATTAAATCATGTTTATCTCGTAAATCGAATCTTTAAACTGGATCCCATCACACACAGCACGAGGCAAAAGACATGAACATTACCCTTATCGGTACCGGCAACATGGGCTCGGCTTTCGCTCAACAGTTGTCCCAGTTTGGACACCATGTTCGTATCACCGGCCGTGATCTGGACAAGGCGCACGCCCTCGCCGCGCAGCATCAAAACGTCGAAGCATTCGCCGCTGATCAGGCCCTTGGCCAGAACGAAGTGGTGATCGTCGCCACTGCTTACCAGGACGCCTTAACCGCGCTGAAAAGTCTGGGCAGTCTCGAAGGCAAAGTGGTCATCGACATCACCAACCCGCTGACAGCCGACTACATGGGTCTGACCATCGGCCACAGCACCAGTGCAGCGGAGGAAATCGCCAAGGCGCTGCCAGGTGTGGAGCTGGTCAAGGGCTTCAACACCCTGTTCGCCCAAGTGCTGGCCAGCGGTCCCACATTTGCCAACGAGCAGCAAGGCAGCGTGTTCCTGGCCAGCGATAGCGCACGAGCCAAACAAACCGCCGTTGCTCTTGCGCAAAGCCTGGGTTGGAAAACCGTGGATGCCGGCGGTTTGGTAAACGCGCGTTATCTGGAAGCGTTGGCCGGGTTGAACATCTACCTCGGCTATGGCGCAGGGCTCGGCACGCAGATCGCGCCGGTCTGGCTCAATCGTTAATTCCCACTTACCCAATGCCTGGCGCCACGGCCGAAACAGCTGTGGCCCCGGGCAACCCACACTCCCCGTATTGGAAAACACCCATGACCGCCGCTAGCCGCACCCTCCCCTATGCCGCCCTGGTACTACGCCTAATCCTTGGCGTGATGTTTCTCGCTCATGGCCTGACCAAGCTGCTGGTGTTCACCCCGGCCGGCACAGCAGGTTTCTTTGAGTCCGTTGGCTTCTCCGGCTTTCTTGCCTATCCGGTCATTGCCTTTGAAGTGGTCGGCGGCCTGTTCCTGATCCTTGGTGTACTCGCTCGCTGGGTAGCGGCCCTAGCCACCGTGCAACTGCTGGTGGCAGCAAGCGTGCACTTCGGTAATGGCTGGAGCTTCACCAACGCCAATGGTGGCTGGGAATACCCGGTCTTTCTGGCATTCACTGCACTGGCCTTGGCGCTGCTGGATGACGGAGCCTTCGCCTTGAAACGTTCAGCACGTAACTAACCGCTCGCTGCTTTCGGCCAGGTTGCCTTTGCCGGGTTCTCGCCAAACTTGGCAAGGGTAAAATCCAGAAAGCTTTTCAGCCTTGGTGTCATGCCCCGGTCCGGCGTACGCAGCACATGAAAGGGTCGAGTGGGCATGGGATATCGAGGCAGTTGGACGATCTATCCGCTTGGCTTTCAAGTCTTAAATAAACAAGGTAATCCCCCGGCTTAGCCGAGGGACTCCTTGAGGTTGACCGTGTGATGCGGTCATCAGGAACCTTCTATCTCGACCAAGAGATAGGGGTACCCAATGAGAGATTACCAAAGCCTTGCTCACACGAAGTGGGACTGTAAGTACCACGTTGTATTCATCCCGAAGAGGCGTAAGAAGGCGATCTTCGGAGCGATCCGCAAGCACCTGGGGGGAGGTGCTACATGAGTTGGCGAGGCAGCGTGAGTGCCGGATCGTGGAGGGTCACTTGATGCCAGAGCCGAGCCCGAACGATAATTTCAAGATGGAGCCGGACTAATGCGACGCGTCGTTCAGCCGACGCGTATCCGGACTTTCAATCCGTAATTCACTAACCCACCGACTTCAGTCGGTGGTTGTTTAGTGCTACCACCGGCGTAGACGAACTGATGATTGATGCGCGCATCTACGACCCGACGGCGCGTTGCCGTTCGTATCAACTGGCAGCGGAATCGATTGGAGATCTGCTCACTCACTGACAGCGTGCGCGCCGGTGACCTTCAGGTCACCCGTGCGGAACACACGTGCCAGGTAGTCAAGGGTTCAGAGGATATCGTCCACCACGCCGCCATCGACCCGCAGCGCAGCGCCGCTGGTGGCTGACGCCTGGGTGGAGCAGATATAGACGACCATATTGGCGACCTCATCGACCGTGGCCGCACGTTGAATCAACGAGGTGGGACGGTGGGTCATGACGAATTCGGCAGCGACGGCCTCCAAGGATTTGCCGGAGCGGGCAGACTCTCCTTTGAGCAGCTCAGCCAAGCCATCAGACAGTGTCGGGCCTGGCAGCACGCTGTTAACGGTTACGCCGCTGCCGGCCACACGTTTGGCCAAGCCACGCGACAACGCCAGTTGCGCCGTCTTGGTTACGCCGTAATGAACCATATCGGCCGGGATATTTCGGGCTGACTCCGAGGAGATAAACACCACCCTACCCCAACCTCGTTGGACCATGGCTGGAACCAACGCGCGGCTCAGGCGAACACCGGACATTACGTTAGTTTGCCAATAGTCTTCCCAGCAGTCGTCATCGGCCTCGAAGAAATCGGCCAAACCATAGATGCCGGCGTTGTTGACCAGAATGTCGATGGTGGGAAGCGCAGCTGTAAGAACGCCAACGCCGTCGGCATTGCCCAGATCAGCCGCGACTCCGCTGAAGGTGGCCTGCGGTACCGCTTCGCTCAAACGTGCCAGGGCTTTTTCGACCGAGCTGTCACTCCGCCCGTTGATGATCACGATAGCGCCGGTGAGCGCCAGGCCATGGGCAATGGCGAAGCCGATGCCGCCTGTGGAGGCAGTAACCAAAGCGGTCTTGCCGGCAAGATTGATGTGCATGCGTATTGACCCTCTAGCGCCAGGTAGTACCCGGCAGGTTAGATCGGTTGCTGAATAGTCAGCGGTCTTGTCCGCCGGCTACTGACTGGCGGTGTCAGGTCCGGGTAAACCCATCAAACGGATTCATGTACACCGCGCCAAAGGCATCCAGGTGCTTGCGCGTCGGCGCGTCTGGGTTGCCATAAACTAGCAGGCTGGTGATTTTCACCAGCTCGAGAAACTTTTCGCCGAACGGCGCGAAGGTTTCTTCAATATGGTTAACGACAGCATCGGCACGGTAACGCTCGATAATGTGCACCTCAGTGCGAGCCTCGTTGACGCTGTATTCGTACATCAAGGTGCCAGGCTCTTCGCTCGTAGCGGCGACAATCTTGGCAACCAGCGTTTTAAATTCAGGGAAGTCTTCCGGAGCCAGGCTTAGGGTAAAAATGCTGATGACTTCGTCTTTCATGGGGCGTCCTCACAGAAGTAAATGACCAACCCCATGCGATAGATGCAGAGGGTTGCTGAGTCAGCAGCCATGCTAAGGTAGAGCAGCAAGCTGATAAACAACCTTGAAATCACAGATAGGTAGCGTAATTTGCTACCAACTCTTGCGCCTAGGAAAACGGCAATGACCTCCGAAGATTCCTTCAGCGGCATCCATATTTTTCTCGCCACCGCCCGCTCTGCGACCTTCACAGAGGCAGCCGAGCGCCTGGGGCTGTCCAAGTCGGCCGTAGGTAAGGCGATTGCACGGCTGGAGGCACGGGTGGGTACCAGCCTGTTTTATCGCTCGACCCGCCGCTTGTCCCTGTCTCCGGATGGCGAGGCCTACTTCACCGTGTGGTCCAATGCGCTGGAGGAGATCAAGGCCACCGAGAGCAACCTCGGCAACAAGTTAGGCGTGCCCACAGGGCGCTTGCGGGTGGACATGCCGGTCGCGTTCGGTAAACAGGTGGTACTGCCGGTGCTACTGGAGATGAGCAAACGCTTCCCGCAGTTGCAACTGACCTTGACCTTTAGCGACCAACTGGTGGACCTGACGGAAGAAGGTATCGACCTGGCCATTCGTTTTGGCAGCGTCGACAACGTCCCCGGCCTGGTGGCCAGACGCCTGACGTCACACCGCTGGGTAACCTGTGCAGCGCCGGGTTATCTGGAAGAATATGGTACGCCGTTGACGCTCGAGGACATGGGCCAGCACCGCAGCATCGTCGGCTATCGCCGCGGCAGCCTAATGCCCTGGAAAATGGCCCAGGCCGGGCAATCCTTGAAGTTCTCGCCACCACCGACCTATCAGTTTGACGATGCCGAAGCGATGATTGAAGCCACGCGAGCCGGCCTCGGTATTTGCCAGATGCCGCTCTGTCTATTTGAAAAGGACATCGCCCAGCAGGTTGTTGTTACGGTACTCGAGCCCTTTGAACCGGCGCCTGTCGAGGTCCACGCACTATGGTCGAAGAGCAATCATCTGCGGCCCAAAATTCGTTACCTGGTCGACGAGTTATTGAAGCTGTATGGCCACAGCTAACGGCAGAACGGACAGCTACTGCGCGACCTTGGCGCGGGGTTGATCAACGCCAGCCCCATTAACTCAGGGTGCCACTCAGCAGCCATAGCGATGAGCGCGGACTGATCTGTAACAAAGCCAGGGAGCCCCCAAATACTAGAGCCCGCCGACCAGGGATCTACTCACCAACCTGCGTTCTGGCCAGGCGCAGGGGGCAATATTGGCACCTTGATGTGTAGCTCAGCGCTCCGGCTGGCAGCGGCCTGAAGAGTCGACAAGTGACCGCCAATTATCCCGGTTTTCGAGATAGTTATTCACCAATATCTGAGTTTATCTCCAAAATCGAATCTATAAACTTTGAGCCATCCCCAGCCAATCAGTGCGCTGTGGGTAGGCAGGTCAGTGAGCGGCGCACACGCTTTGCAACGCCGATCAGTCCACCTCTTGCTGCTGCGGCCCCAATATCTAAGCAGGATTTCAACCATGAGTCTGGCCTATCCAGTGTTGTTCGTGTCCCACGGAGCACCAACCTTTGCCATCGAACCCGGCCAGGCCGGGGCACGCCTGGCTGAGCTAGGCCGAGCGCTGCCACGGCCTAGCGCCATCGTAATCGTCTCTCCTCACTGGATGACCCGTGGGAGCGTGCGTGTAGGCAGCAGCAAGGCGCCGGAAACCATTCACGACTTCGGAGGCTTTCCGCAAGCACTGTATCGCCTGCAATACCCTGCAACCGGCAATCCTGCATTGGCCGAGCAAATCTGCAACCTGCTTTCCCGCAATGGGATTGCCGCAACTACCGAATCGAATCGAGGCCTGGACCACGGCGCCTGGGTGCCGTTGCTGCACCTATTGCCCACTGCGGATATCCCGGTGGTCCAAGTGTCCATGCCCCACCCGCTCAATCCATTGGGTGCCTGGCAGCTTGGCCAGGCACTCAAGCCGCTGCGCGATCAGGGCGTGCTGATCATTGGCTCCGGCAGTCTGACCCATAACCTTTATGAGTTCCGTAGCAACTACGGCGACCCGGCTGAGTACGTAGCGCGTTTTTCCGACTGGATCCGTGACGCCCTGCAAGCCGGTGACCTGCCAGCGCTGCTCGCCTACCGCCGCAATGCCCCGGAGGCCGAGCGTGCGCACCCCAGTGAAGAACATTTGTTGCCGCTATTTCTGGCGCTCGGTGCCGCAGGCGAGCACTACGCCGTGGATGTGCTAGAGGGCGGTGTCGCCGACGGCGTACTGGCTATGGACAGCTACCTGTTCAAAAGCCCAACCGCCACTCAGGAGATTACTCAAGCATGAACCTGCCACTAGCCATTTCAGAACTGCAGCAAGAACCGCAATCCGGCCTTGTCTATCGTCGGGTAATCCGTGCTGCTGCCCCTCGTGCACGTCTCCTGCTATTGCATGGTGTAGGCGGTAATGAAACCAATCTGGCAGGCCTTTCCGGCTTTATCCCAGAAGGAATTGAAATATTGCTGGTACGCAGCCGCCTGCAAATCGCAGCTGAGGGCTTTGCCTGGTTTCAGGTAAATTTCACCAACGAAGGCCCGGTGATCGTTGAAGAGCAAGCGGAAACCAGCCGCCAGAAACTAGTGGAGCTTGTAACTGCCTTACCACAAATGCCTACAGTGATAGCTGGCTTTAGCCAGGGCGGTATTCTCAGTGCAAGCGTCGGGCTTAGCGCCCCTCATTGCGTGCTAGGCTTTGGCTTGTTCAGCGGCAGAATTCTCCCTGAGCTGGCACCACACATTGCCAGCGCTCAAGCATTGAGTTCGCTATCGGCGTTTATTGCTCATGGCTATGGTGATAACAAGCTCCCCGTGTCTTGGGCACAAAAAGCGGATGCCTGGTTGCACCAACTGAACGTGCATCATGAAACATACCTGTACGACATGGGCCACGAAATCACCAATGAAGAAGTGGAAGATTTCATTCAGTGGCTGAAGCCTGTATTGAACATCGCCTGAGCGACCTTGATGGTGAACTCCCGCAGTAAACTTACGGAAGTGGATCTACTTCTTAAAGCGTTAGCCAGCCCCCAGCGCCGGTTGATCCTTGAGTGGCTCCGTGACCCAGAGAAACACTTTCCGCAGCAGGAACATGCATTCCTGCTCGGTGTGTGTGCCGGCCAGATTGAGCGCAAGTGCAAGTTGGCCCAATCGACCGTGTCCGATCACTTGCGCACGCTGCATCGCACAGGATTGATTACTTGCCAAAAGCTCGGCCCGATCCATTTTTTTCAAACGCTGCGAATACACCATCGAAATGCTGGTGAAAACATTGAAAGCGATGCTGTAAAGGGGATTTGAGAGCTCTGCCATGACTATTCGCGAGGACACATTTGCATCCATCGATCTCAATTTATTGGTGGTTTTTATGTGTATTTACAAGGAACAAAGTATAACGTTAGCAGCCAAGAGTCTTGGCGTAACACAGCCAGCCGTAAGCAATTCGCTGGTCAAGCTACGTGACAAATTTAATGATCCGCTCTTTACTCGTTCGGGCAGGGGTATTGTGGCAACACCGAAAGCGAAAAAAATTGCTTCTGAATTATGTCCAGCGATGAGACTGATTACAGCCACACTAGCATCGAACTTTAGATAATCCTCTTTGCAGCAGAGCACTATTGGCCTGCTCTAACCTCTCATGACTGGCGGTGTCAGGTGGACTGACAGATGACTGGAGTCTATGTCGCTGGTGGCATCATGTTATGCCGACGCAAGCTGAACATTCCTGTCTGTAATTGAGCAATCATCTGATGGCGAACTCTCATGGTTTACCGTCGCCCTTTCGATACGTATCAATAACACCAGCCACATCAAGGCCAAAGCCCAGCATTGGGTGTAATTGCTCCGCGGAAACAAAGCAGCCATCACCGGAAGTGCTGAATGGCTTGAGGCGGTCAACTGCCCGGCAGTGCAATTGGACGAGGCAAACTCGACAAAGCCTCCGCCTCCAGGCCTGGCACCATCGGCCGCAGTTGCCCGGGGAAAAAGCCGGTGCTGTCCACATAGAGCAGTACCGACTTGGCATCGCGCCAACCGACATAGCCCATCAACGCCTTCTGGTCCCAGCCACTGCGCGTGGCCCAGGTGGCAAAGCCACGGCGTAGGGAGTGGCTGCTATACAACTCGGCGGGCAATCCGGCCGCTTTCAGTACCGCCCGCAGCAGCGGGATGACGCTGTGCGGGTGCAGGCCCTGCTCGCGCAGGTGACCCCAGCGGTCAATGCCGCGGAACACCGGACCGCGGGCGATGCCGGCGACACAGATCCAGTCGTTGTAGGCCTGCACCGGGCAGAGGCGGGCCAGCGCCGGCGCACTGTAGGTCTGTCCCTGGTTGTCACGGTCGCCCTTGCTCCACGGCAGGAACAGCTGCATGCCCTCCCCCGGCCGTACCTGGATGTGCTCGACCTGCAGGCGGCACAGTTCGTCGCTGCGAAAGGCGCGCCAGAAGCCGATCAGCAGCAATGCGCGATTACGCCAGCAGCGCAACAGCTGCGGCAGGTCGCCCTCGTCCAGTGCTTTCTCGCCCGCCCGCTCCAGCCACGCCACGCACTGCTCCAGTTCGCGCAGCTGCAGCGGTTCGGCCTGCTTCTCCGGCTTCGGGTGCAAGGTACGAATGCCCTTGAGGATCTGACGAACCAGCGGGGTCTTGGTCGGATCCGGGAAGCCCTGGCTGACATGCCACTGCGCCAAGGCCGCCAGGCGCAGCTTGAGGGTGTTGCTGGACAACGTGGCGGCGTGATCGACCAAGTAACGCACGATGGCATCGCTGGTCGCCGGCAGAAAGCCGCCCCAGGCGACCTCGAAGTGCTCGAGCGCTTGCCGGTAGCTGCGCCGGGTGTTGGGGCGGGTACCGGCCTGCAGGTACCGCTCGATCTCGTGGCTCATCGACGCACATCCCCTTGATGTACTGGTGAGCGACTGCCAAACGACGAAAAAATCGCCTCACCTTGGATAATTAAAGATTATCCGACCTTATTTATTGGATAGTGGAAATATAATACGTTGGACGTATCATATATTACTGATCAGATGCCGTTGATCGACGAGCCCACCCTAGACCCCAGTAGATTGGCGTTGAAGGCTCAGGAGGCGGCCGCAGGCTTTGTTGCCAGCGGCACCGCCGAAAACACGGTACGGAGCTATCGCAGCGCCCTCGCCTACTGGTCGGCTTGGCTGCACCTGCGCTACGGCGTTGCGATGGGCGATGCGCCTGTACAGTCGACTGTAGTCATTCAGTTCGTGGTGGATCACCTGGCGCGCCCACTGGCAAATGGTGCATGGACCTATCTGCTACCGCCGACCATCGATGCCGCGTTAGTCGCGGCACGTGTGAAGGCAAAGCCGGGACCTCTGAGCTACAACACGGTATGTCATCGGCTTTCGGCACTGGGCAGGTGGCATCGCTTCAACAACTGGGAAAGCCCAACTGAAGCACTGGCAGTGAAAACGCTGCTGCGAGATGCGCGAAAAGCCCAGGCGCGCCAGGGGGTAGTTGTCCGCAAAAAGACGGCAGCTGTGGTGGAGGCTCTGGAGGCCATGTTGGCGACCTGTACGGATGGCATTCGCGGTACTCGTGATAGCGCCCTCCTCCTGATGGCGTGGAGTGGCGGCGGGCGTCGTCGATCCGAGGTGACCGGCCTGCAGGTCGACGATGTGCGCAAACTGGATGAAGACACTTGGCTCTATACGCTGGGCGTCACCAAAACAGACACCACGGGATCCCGTCGCGAAAAACCTCTGCTGGGTCGCGCTGCACACGCGTTGACGGCTTGGCTCATCGCCGCGCCCGCCGATACCGGTCCGCTTTTTCGGCGCCTCTACAAGGGCGGCAAAGTCAGCCCGTTCGGACTATCGTCTGATCAGGTAGCACGGATCGTTCAGCGCCGCGCCAAATTGGCTGGCCTCGACGGCGACTGGGCCGCGCACAGCTTACGCTCGGGCTTTGTAACGGAAGCGGGTCGCCAGGGGGCCCCATTGGGTGAAGTGATGGCCATGACTGAACATCGCAGTGTCGAAACCGTTATGGGCTACTTCCAAGCCGGAGTGCTGCTGAGCAGCCGCGCCTCGATGTTGCTTCAACCCCTGCCCGCCCCATCAGGCCCAACCAACCAGCCTGACTAGCGGTCGACGCACCGCGTCGGAAAATGCCGCGCACGCGTGTCCTATTGAGAGGTGGAGCTCCTGGTTATGAGTCCATTGCACGGTAGCGGAATTGATGCGCAACCCCAGCTGGGCACTCGCAACTCCGGGTGTAACCAATACATGACCGCATGGCGACGCCCAAGCAGCCAGCATCTCAGCATGCTTCGTCTACTCGGGTAGTTAAGCAAACAGCTGGCGGCCCTGCGCTAGACAGCGAAGGCTCCGTCGCAGGGGCAAGATAGTCAAGTGCTTACCAGTCGCTGTGGCCTGCGCTCGCCTTATGAATACGCCTGGTCGGCAGGTGCGCTTCAAATACCCACACTGAAAGTCTTACCAGACTCGACCCTGTGCTTGCTGCACAAGTCGCGAAGCTTTTTTTCCGAACCGTCAGGATGAATTTGTACGAGCACGCCATCCTTCGCCATTATCAGTGAATGCCCTGCGGCAACCGCACGCAGATACGCAGCATTAGTGGCGACGGCGGCCAGCTTAGGAATCATTGCCTCTAGTCGGTCTATTTCATCATCACTGAGTTCGCTCATGCTCTGTTCTCTGCTCCTGCCAGCCTGATGTCGATGCTGCCCGTAGAAAAGATATCCATGAGCGACCCTACGCCCCGATCACAGGTAAGTCGATCCCATTTTTGACGCACACAGTGAAGCCTCGACTTAGCCGCTCAGCACTCCACAGCGTACGTGCAAATTCGAGTCGATGTGACAGCAGCCTTGATGTGAACAAACCATCGTAGCCGTAGCAAGATGAGTGCATTCGCTTCTAAGCATCTGAGCCCTCTTCAGGTGGACAAAAAATGCCGTCAGCCCTTGGAAGGCTAGACCGCCAGCTGTCACCGGGCATGATCCGGCACATGTACAGATCGAACAGCGGCGCGGTAAAAGCGGCGCCGTTGTGGGGCGGCGACCAGATCATCCCTTTGCTAATCAGGGAGTTGCGAATTGAGGTGAGAGATCGGCTTGTACGGCCCAGGGATGCCGCAATGTCGCCCGAACGATGAGGCCCCTCCCCAAGCGAAGCCATGGCGCGCAAATAAATGTGTTCTGCCACGGTCATTCGGTCGAGTCTTACCCTAAAAAAACCTTCGTCCAGAGCAGCAATAACGTGCCCGGACGCCTTCTGGACGTCTGCAAGCGTGATGTGGTTATTCTGCCCTGCGTCCCAGACATGACTGCCCCACTCTTGAATGAAATAAGGGTAGCCGCGTGTGAGGTGAGCAACCATGTCGGCCGCTTCTGAGTCTACAGTCACGCCCTCGGCCTCCGCTGGTTTTACAAAGGCCAGACGCGTCTGGTGTGGCTCCAGCGAACCGACCTCTAGGTAGTCGAAGAGGCGCTTCGCGTGGTTTTTCACATGTCCAGCAGGGTGTCGGAGTTGTGGGAGGCCTGCACCGACGAGGGCAACCGGCAAGATCAATCGCGAGACGCGATGCAGCGCTGCGATAAGCGCGGCGAGCTGTTCTTCTGCTACGTTTTGCAGCTCATCCACGAAAATAACAAGGACGGTGTGAGCTGCTTTGGCGGCTTCACCGAGTTTAGTCAGCAGGGTTGTAAATTCCTCCTCGAGATCACCTTTGCCCGCCAGAGCTGCCTCGGCTTCGTAGTCAATACCGACCTTGAGATCGCTGAACTTCGGCTCCAAAGCCTTGGCAAAACCGGCTAAGGCTCGCAGTCCAGTTATCGCTGCGTTCTTGGCAGGTACGATACAGCTCAGCCGCAGCAAGGCGAGACGGAGCTGTGGCGCGAGTATCGCTGGCAGAGAGCGATACTCGGATGACTCAACGTAGACGGCGAGATTGCCCGAGGCTTCGGCATCTCGCAGCATCTGGTTCAACAGTACTGTTTTGCCGACACCCCGCACCCCAACCAGGATTACGCTTTTGGCAGGTCGGCCCACGCGAATTCCCCCGATCGACTGACGGACCCGCTCGCGCAGTTGATCGCGACCTGCCAGCTCAGGTGGAGGCGTACCAGCGCCAGGGGAGTACGGATTGCAGACGGGGTCCATATGCACCCGCGTTAATAGGAATAGCGAACAGCGGGAATGGGCCGATAAACAGCTAAATCCAAGCTTTTCACCCCGCCATCACCTGCATACCCGAGACTCGGCAAATGTTGGTCCAGCTGGAGTTACCTATCAAGCCAAGCTGCCTCCGTCATTGAAAAAAATCATCGCGAGCGACCCGTCCGAAATTGCCTAAGTCTTCGTCGACGTCGATGAACATGGTATTCACCATCCGCGCGCTCTTCAGGTCGGCCATTGTTCTGAAAAAAAGGGTTCGCAGAGATGGACCTCATAACGCTCACCATCATGAACCGAGCCGAATCCCCAACTGCCCTGAAGGGTCCCAAATTGCAACCCATATCCTTCAACACGCGTACTATCGCCGCAAACATCACAAAGGACGTCACTGACGCATTCGAACTGTTCCGCCGCTGTGATTTTCATTGAGAGGCTCCTTTGGGTCCAGTGAATCAGCTTGCTGCAGCGAGCCTGCGACCCGCCAGCATCACTCCGGTAACCGCCTGTACGGTCAGGCGTCGCCAACGCCTGGCACAGGCGGACCACAATGAGCCCGGATCCCGCCCTATCTCGCCATGCGTACCTTTCGGCATGGCCTGTTGTACGGTCGGCAGATCGAGTTAATGGCGGACGCCATTTTGTGCAGCATTTGCGGCGCAGATAAGACCGCACTTGGGGCAGTGCTGATCGGCGACAGACGATCCAAGCTATCCGTTCTGGACGAACTAGCAAATTGCATGTGCGCGATGCGCGCCACTGATGCCATGGCGCTGACGTGGGCGTCTTTAGCACTCCTTCAAGGCTTGCTCCAGTCAGCGACCCCTCCTTCAAACAAGACGCATCGAAGAGCAGTAAATTTGTTGCTTTGCTGCAGCCAAGGTGTGGCGGCAGTCTCTTTGAGAGTAGGTATGGCCCGAGGCCGTCTTAAAGTCGTAACCCATGACTCGCTCGTCCTGATCATAGACCCTAACGAGCTCTATGAGCATCTCCATCGTCCAATTACCGGATCCATTCAGCCGCGATGGCAACACCACCTGAACTGCCTCAATCAGTGTTCCTTCAGCGCGTTTCACTAGCATCTGCTCGAACTCATCCTCCGTTGGAATCAAGAGCATCGTCCTCCATGCGGCTGCCTTCTGGCGGCGGTTAATCATCACGTAAAACCAAGGGCGATGATCATCGAGCTCGACGAATCGCCACATCTGGGAGTCGTCTCCAAACAGCGCTGGATACATGATTTCAGCGCGCTTGTACGTAATAAACATCAGCACACCCTCTTTTAAGCTGTATATAGCATAGCTCCAGAAGCACTAAAAAGGCTTCATCGTTCCTTTTGCGAGACAGCAAATGGAACTGAATGAAGCGCTTGGTTTGGTGATCAGGAATCTACGTATTTCGAAGGATATGCCTCAGGAAGGGCTTGGGCCTAGTCAGAGCTATATCAGTGCGATCGAGCGCGGCAAATGGAAACCATCGATTGAAAAGGTTGAGCAGATTGCTGAGATCATTGGCATTCATCCCCTAACGCTTCTGTTCCTGGCTTATCAAAGGCAAACACCCGAACTAAAACCCGAAGACTTACTGAAAAAAATCCATCGAGAAATCACGAGCTTGAAGGGTTGCCTGAGACTTGAGTAGGTTCGACATGGAATCGAATCGGCAACCGATCCCAAAAAGCATTTGATCGCAACGTCGCCAGTTGCTCTGCTGCCCGGCGCGCGGGCTTTCTTGCTCGCAATCAACAGCGAGCATGAATTCAGTCGCGAATAGCCACTGCATGAATTCGAGTGATAGACCTCGCCCATCGCAACAAACATCGATGACACGTGCTTAGCGTGACGCAAGCCTTGAAGAGTCACGCCTCCACTGATCCGGCAAGGCTACTCCCCAAGGGACCTTCGGCAGGCGTTCCATGCTGTTCCGGAGGGCCTGTGCACATGCGATGTCTAACCCTTCGAGGGCGCCTGAGATAGCGACACGCCGACCATCTGCTCTTGATATGGGAAGTGTTCGGTACCGCCGTTCTGAATGGTAAGGTGTGATGTCGGCCATTTTGCCGCAGGGAACAGGGTATTGAACGGAACATTCTTTCCCGATTGCGGCGGGTGCTCCAGCAGGCAGATCTGCCCAAGGGACGCTCTGACGCCTACGAACACTTTTCACCGTAACAGTGATCCTACTGTCGGGCTAAATACCTCTAGCTTCCGCAAACGGCCAGAAGCGGACGGTACAACCCGGATTGCGACTTCAACACAGTTCCTGCCAGAATGTCGTTCGGCTCGACCTGCATCGCGTCTAGCGCCTTTAAACGTTGGGGGCGGGTGTTAGCCGGAAACGAACCGAGGTCAGCCAACTGTTGCCGACGCTAGAGCGCAAATACGTTGGTAAGAGTTCGCGTCGCTCGATCCTGCAAGCATCCCACAACGAGGTGACATGGGATGGTCGGCGTATCCAGTGTGAACAAGCTCGCCCGGTTTGAGGTGAGCAGTACGATCGGATCAACCACAATGTTGCAGATACAGAAGCCGCGCACTCTTATCGAGTGCGCAGAAATAACGGGCAAAACAGGCGCAGCAGCCCCAGCCGGTAGCTCAGCGTTATGGCCGTTGCTACGGCGGCGACCGGCAACAGGGTGAGCCAGACCAGCACCGCCATCGACGGATGGTCAGCCTTGAAGCAGCACACAGCCGATACCATCAGCGCCAGCCAGCCCAGGCTGCGTAGATAGTCCGGCGCAACCTCGTCGGCGCTGAACACCTGGCGCCAGTGCGCCGGCAGGGACAACGCCAACCAACTGGTCGCCAAGCCCATGCTGGCGGCGGCACCCAGCAACCACAGACCTGCATTACTCATAGGCCACCCCACCGATGCGAGTCCGGTCCGCGACCTCAACCGGCCTTGCCAGACGACGCGCGGTGAGTAGCGCTATCAGCGCGCAGGCCAACAGGCTCAGATCGACGCCGGCCACGGCCCAGTAGGGTTCAAGCAGCATCCTTTTGACCAGGTGGTCCCCCGTGGTGATCCAGTTGAGCAGCACCGCAGCGACGCAGAGCAGCGCCAGGCCGGATTGTGCCGCGCCTGGGCCACTGGTGCACTACGCAACAGCGCATGCAGCAAACTCAGCAGCCAGGCACCCCAGAACACCCACTTTTCCCATTCGCCACGGCCAGGCATGGGCTCAGGCAGCAGCCGGTTGGCCGCCAGCATGGCGACCGCTGCCAGCAGCATGCCGGTAACCGTGGTGACTGCCATGGCGTCAACCAACCGACAGCCCTGCAGCCCGAGTCGGGCGTGCTCCTGCTTGCGTATCTCGACGAAGAACACAAAACCGCTGGCGATGCACACACAGCCGAGCAGACCGCCCGCCACGTACAGCCAGCGCAGCGCCCAGTGTTCGAAGTGCTGCAGGTGCAAGCCGGTGAGAAATTGATTGACGGAACCAACCGGGTCACTCGGCGGGTCGTTGCGCAGTAGCTCGCCGGTACTGGCCTTGAAGTGAATGCCCTCCCCGACCAGCGCCACACGATCACTGCCGGCGCGGTAGATGCTGACGTAGCCGTTGGCGTCATTTAGATGCTCGATAGTCAGCAGCCCGACCTCTCCCGGCATATCGCGCGTAGCCCAGATGCGCTTGGCCTCGGCCACCATGGCATTGGCGGAGGCCATCTTCGCGGGCACACCGGCCTCATCATGGGGCAAGCCGGTATGCGCCGCCTCGATCACCTCATGCCGATTATGCAGCGGTTTGAGCAAGGTCCCGGAGACCGGGAAGTAGTACATCGACGCGAAGATCACCAACCGGTGAAGGCAAAAAAGAAGTGGAACGGCAACGCCACCACGCCAGTCATGTTATGCAGGTCCAGCGCGCTGCGCTGGGTCCGCTTGCGCGGACGGAAGGTGAAAAACTCCTTGAAGATCTTACGATTGATCATCCGCTGGGTCCTTTGGCTGGTTGGGGATACCAAACTCGCCACCAATGCTCAGCACGGGATCTCGGTGGGTGGTGTAGGCATAGAGCGAGACCATGGGCATGGTTTCCGGCGCCGGCAGGTCGCCGATTACCCGCCCTTTGGTTGCCGCCATATCCACCGGATGCGGTTTGAGATCGGCAAATACCTGTTTCAGCAGGTTGTTGTAGGACGGCATAGGCTGCGGCTCGAAGCGCGTATCGGGGATCGCCCAACGATCGATCTCGCGGTCGAACACCGACAGTGCACCGAAAAAGAAGACGACCATCAGCACGAAGCCCAGCACCAAACCGAACCAGGTGTGTACCCAGGCCATGGATTGGCGAAAGTTGTTCAGCATGGCTCTGCTCCTATCCGATGATCATGCGCTGCAGCTGCCAGGCAACAGCCAGCATCAAGACGCTGCCGAGCGCCAGTACCATCGAGACCCGCCACAGACTGGCTGCGGAAACAGCGCGAGATACAGGACGAAGGCCAGCATCATCATCGCCTGCTCGGCGGCATGGTAATCGACCCCAACCCCATTCAGCGCCGCCACGCCCTAGACGAATGCATAGCAGCCGAAGATCGCGGCCAGAACACGAGATACCACCACAACAGGAGCCATTACTGACAGGCTCACCAGCTGTAGCTCAGCTTGGCGGTGAGTTCTCGGCCCGGATTGTAGTAATCCGCAGTTCCGGAGCCCACGACATGCTGCTCATCCAAAAGATTACTGACATTGACCGCCAGATCCGTGTCCTTGGCAATCTGGTAATTGAAGGCTGCATCAAACAAGGTCGTCGCCTCGCTCTCGCCGGTGTCATTGAAATACCTTGAACTGAACCGTCAGCCCAAGCGAAAGAGCAGGATTGCGCTGTTCTGGAAATCCAGCCAAGCTCTTCTGAGGAAACGAATAGCTGCGGAGTCGTGGGTATGCCGTTCTCTCCAAAGCAGCCATCGCTTAGCACCCAAGCATGCAAAAAGATCAGCATAGACGCTCGCAGGTATGACGCAGGAGGGGCAAGGCGCAAATATATAAACTGCTTTATATCAATAATATACAGGTCTTATGTCCTGATTTTCCTTAATCTCGGCATAATCCTTACATTAACTAGCAGGAAATTAAATGTTAAAAGCCCTGCGTGCATCTAGCATGTGGAGTTTTTCTCCTTGCAGCCAGCCGGCAACGATAGGCATGCGCATTTAATAGCTCATTGTGAGTATCCGAATAGACGCTTGCCAAGGACACCATCTTGAACATACGAATGTTCTTGAAGTTGAAGATGGCGATCTAGCAACGGAAAATCTTTCCTAGGGAAACCCCCTAAAAAACGGTACAAGGTTTCATAGCCTGCCCTGTTGATATATGGAAAAATCGCTGCCTTATGCAGGTCTCTTGGGATCAGCATCCCGCCCCTTCTTTTCTCACACAGTTTAGTAAATATCAAAAACCTTGAGTAGGGGATAATCTCCAGTAGTGATGCGGTTAAGACCAAACTACCAAATCTACTTGATGGATCGGCCGTGGACGCCCCCAATAATATACTCTGCTCAAAAGAGCTTGCGTCGGGTGCTCGTGCATCTTTCCTCGTTTGCAAGTGGATTCTAGCGATTCCGCCTCTACTACCACGAAAGGGACATTGAAGGAAAATATTGAATAGCCTATAAAATAAATCGTGCAATGTAGGTTGTTGATTGTCTCTACTGATCAGAGCATGCTCAATCTTTGTGAAGGTACTTGAGCAAAAACGAAAGAATAGAGTTTCCTCTATGGAGGCATTGTTTGATATCGAATTGCAGCTTTGGACAAACGCATCCCATGCCCTTGAGTAACGCGGTGTATCAACTAGTCTCACCAACTCTCGATCATGGGCAGCGCAGACACAAGAATAAATGTAACACCAGTCCTTCCGCCATATAGGCAAACGACCATTCGCCACATCATCGCGTAAGCAATCAGGGCAAAAAAAACGGCGATACCTCCATTCGACTAATTTATCGCCTCGAAGGCAAAAAAAATTTCGTAATAGTTCAGGGGTAATGTCCCCGGCTACACAACTTAATCGCTGGCTGGCGGATAAGAATTCTGAGTCTGGGTCCGAATATTTGATCTCCACACCCTCCCACCAATACGCTGGGCGTTCTGTTGATGATAATCGAGGGAAGCCAGCGGCGTTTGGATTAATGCTGCATCGAAACAACCAAGATGAAAGTGTTTCTTCAGAACTTGGTGTTGGCAAGCCAGAGAAACTCACTACTAATAGCCCCAAGGATTCTTGTTTGCTCGCCGCAGCATATCAACATCCACCTTCTCCCCCCCCATTTTTATGGCATAACAGGCAGCCGCCCTTATCAATTCGAGTGTTTTGTCCATGCGCCCATTCGACATAGATAAAATAGTGCCTACCATCTCCTCAGAGTACAAATGTGATGGCTGTTTTAGCGGTAGGGACTCCTCTACCTCCAAGAGGAATGACCTGAACTCCTCACTCTCTATCCAGTCATCAAGAGCAACTTCGTGAAAACGTCTCTTAAATTCATAATTGGATTTAAGTGCGTTGCGCGCACTAGCAGTGCCAAAGCAAAATAGTTTCAATCCATATTCAGGGCCGAGCAGCTTTTTAAGAATAGACATGTTAAAACGCTGCTCTTGCTTCGAGCGTAGCAGTGCATCATGAAACTCGTCGATCACCAGCCCCCAAATTTGCCTCAGCCTAATAACCTCTCTAATCTCGCTTGGCAGGTCAGAGCTACTTCGGCGACTTGAGCCAGAGCCAACTGGTATTCCGAGCGCTAAAGCTATCTCATCTTTAAGGCTTTTTTTGGTATCTATTTCTGGGGATGCAGCCAAGGAGACAAAAATCAACCCTGCACTCCTTTTTACATGGTTTGGAATCTTAGATATTATAGCCGTCTTTCCAGAGCCACCTGGGCCAACCACAAGCAAAGCAGGCGCACTCATACGATCTGGTACATCCGCGATATTATTCATCATGCGAAAAACAGCTGCACTAGAGTTATTGTTCACCCATATTTCTTGATGAATTAAGGCTATTCGCGTATCAATATTAGAAGACAAATATTTTCTGATGTCCGACCGGACGTGCTCATCACTCATGACTCATCCCCAGGTCGAAATTTTTTTGGAGAGGCTGAATAATTTGGCTTGATATGTTCCCTGTCAGCGTTAAAGCTACTACTTCTAGGATTTGGATTTGCCTCAGTATAGACTTTTTCAGCGGCCTCTCGGCGTCTTTCCTTCTGCGTTAACTTTTTACTTTCCTCTTCAATTTTTTGCTTCCCTCTGTAGGCTTTTAACCCGCCATCACTATCTATGGCTCCGATGCGGACTGGGTGACGATAGAGCTTGCCGGCACGATATTCCTCATAGGTAGGAGCCTCAACGGTTACGTCAGACAGGTGTATTGGGCAAAATTGGCCATCCAATTTCACCCATACAACATTCATATCGTACGGGTCATATTTGACTATGACATTTCTAGTCCCCACATGAGACCCCAATATAGGATCCCAATAAACTTGGCCATGCAAATTAATGCCACCAGGATTAATTTTTCGGTCTTCTTGAGGCATGAACCAAATCTTTAATTGCTCGGAATTCAAGCCTGCCGGGGGGTAAGGAAGCCCTCCGTTGGGCGCGAAATAGTTTGTCCACGCTTGTCGCGGGCTACACTTTAATGCGCTATGAACTGTTGAGTGATAGACAACTACTTCGCGAGAGAACCAGCGAAAAAAATCAGAGAAGGTCATGGTTGCATTTCTTTCGCTGTTAAGTCCTCTGCGCGCAACAGAATTTGACATTGTAGTCCCCGGCAAGAAATGCACCTTAGTAGTCATGAACGTGCCTATCAGCCGTTCAACATGACCGCCAAAATGTTTTCTTCCTACAGGTCGGTATTCGGGGGAAATCCCAAAAGATTCACACCCTACTTTAAATTTTGGGCTGGTGAACTCTGCGGCATTGTCCATATGAAGGACTTCAGGCTTTCCATAGTAGGGGTAGTCTTCTGGATCCAAGCCAACACTTGCCGAAAAGTTTACTTTAGGAAGGACAGAATGACTAAGAGCGCAAGCCACTGAAACAGTAGACGGGACGTAAAGGCTAAGATAGTAACCAAGAATAACCCTGGTATAGACATCAATTACAATTGTCAGCCACGGGCGTCCAATAATATTTATGCGATCATCAGCCAACAGAATTATATCGACGAGGGTGTGATCCATCTGTACCCATTGCAGCGGCCTTTCAAGATTTTTTTTACCCGGGCGAGCTGAAAATTCTTGCGTCGCGGCATCAGGACCTTCTTTAATTCTCATTCTTGTTTTTTCTGAGAGGATTAAGCGTACACGCCTCAATACCGTATCTTTGGAAGGGCATGAAAAACCTTGCTCCTTACATGCAACATCCACCTCGCTCCACACTTTGCTGTAGCTGGCTCCTTTCGACTTGAATTTTTTAGCAGCCTTGAAAATTATGACCTCAACCGACTCATCCAGTCTCGTAACGCCTTTCTTGACACCCCGTGTCTGCGCAATTAAAGATAGTGGGCCTACGTCAGCGTCAAAAATTTTAGCCAAACGATAGAAGTAACTCTTTGATACACCCAGTAAAGAACAGTACTTAGTGACTACCCCTCCCTCAACCTTCCACTTTCTGATAATTTCAAAACGCTCAGCTGCCAATGAAAGTTGATCAACGGTGTAATCATTGACATTCAAACCCTCCCCATGATCACTACCATTAATTGCCGTAACACTAGGGATTCGCTGAATGTCGCGCGCCGACACCAGTATTACTTCACCAGAGTCGACAATTGTTACCCTTATCGTTTTGTCACTAAATACCTGTTTGACTTTCGCAACTTTTCCCTTGGCGACAATGAGTTCCCCAGGGGTTAGCTGATTTGCCATGGATGTACTCTCCACAACGCTAATCTAGGCGAAGTCTGCCGAGCGGCGACTTACATCAGTCTCTATCAACGATCGAAATTGGCTGCCGAACACGATACGACGTCACGTTCAAAAAATAGACTATTGCTAGCTTTTCTGCCGCGTCAGTCTATTTTTTAAAAGTTAATCAAGGTATGTGATTGATTATTAGAGATAAATGATATTCTTTTTTTTGATCGGGCATCACACCAGGCTAATCGGACACGATGCTTTTTGAGGCAATCGCGAAATAAAGAGACGTTACTTCGAAAAGCGCTTAACAGATTGATTTTACTGGGCATTACGAAAAATGTAGCGTAGGCCTCACCAACTGTTGCAACGTAATTATGAGACTACCGTGTAGCCAGAAGTTGGCGTGTAAGCCTTTATTTGCGAGAGTTTCAGCCTATTCCATCATTTTATTACTAGCTCAGAGTCTATCAACCGATCGTGAGACAACGTCGCGTATCCACGTTTGCGCAACTAATATAAAAATCAATAATATCAATCAGTTAACCATATTTTAAAGAAATCTTGAGACATAACCCGCAGCGCTTTTGGTGAAGGTTTGACGAGACACTTCTGGGCCCGAACGCTCTGGCGGCATAGGAAGAATTCCGCGCCAATCCACCGCTCGGATTGCTGAAGACCAAGCCTGACGCGAGTTTTCCTAAAATATTTTTTGGAAAAACTGGGCTGAGAACTGCTCTGCACTAGACCCATCCTAGAGCTATGGTTTTGGCTTCCCGGCACGAAATCGTGAGATATCACCAGTGGACTTACACTCCTGGCTACCCGCCACCCAGAAATTCCGGGCATTGGCGGGAGTGTGAGGTTTTCACGATATTTAGCCGTGCCAACGACGGGGAACGGAATTATGAGACTAAAACGAATTTTTAAGGACGTTCTGGTCTGTCGGATTCGACAGGTACGCGCCCTCCTCCAGGTTGTCTTCGACAAGGCTCTTGAAAGTATGCGCATCGAGGGGCGTGCGGTTCACGAGATGGAAAGCTTAAAGGTCGCTTCTCTGCACTGGCTGCGCCATACATCTGCGACGTTCGACGCGCCCTTGCGTAACGCCAAAGATCTACAGGTCGATCTGCGTCATAGCAATCTCAGCACTACCCAGAACACGTACTACCACTCACACGATCAGGAACGTGCACACTCAATTAAGCGCTTAGGTTTACGCGATCGTGGGTAAATGTCTTTAGCTCCAGACGTGGCGATGTGCAAATTGGCCAAGAGCTGGGAACGTTTATTGCGCAATATCCGAACAGAAAAAATGCAGGCAGGTATCTGACGGGCCGCGGCGTTCCCTCGCTGTGTATCTTCATTCGAGATCTCACGCAGCCTGCTCTTCAGAAAATGTCTGGGATGTCGACTGGATCTACGGGTACCAGGTGCTGAGCCAGCATCCGCAGCTTACCAAGCAACTCGTCAAATGTGACGACCTCGACGTCCTTACAGGCGTTGCGAAAGATCTCGAAGCTGCGCCGGCGGCCCTCTTCGGTTGGCTTGGTACCTGCAATGACGACGCACCTCGCTGTGTCTGGTTGCAAGTCTCGCATCGTCGGGTCTTGCAGGTGTGACAGCCAGTTGGAGCGCATCAGGCCTTGCTGATGCAGTACCTGAGTGATCGCTCCACTGAGCTGCAGATGTGGGCCGAAAACATCGCGATTGCGATACGGCCTGGTCTGCATGAGTGGGGTGGAAGGCTTCTTGATCTCCACGATGGCCAGCTCGCGTCCCTGCGCGAAAAGCAGGTCGCCGATGTGGGCGCCAGCTCCATTGACCATGGATCCCCGAGCATGGAACTGACTATGCAGAAGTGCCACCGGGCGCGCGAACACCATCCCTAAGATGAACACATTGGCCTCGAAAAACTGCTGCCAGAGCCCCTCGTTGAGGTTCTGGCCAAGCATGGTCTCGAACTTTTCGATCATCACAGCCAAGGTAACCCTCTCGATCTCAGCGCGCAGTTCGAAAAGTTCGCGAGGAGCTTCCTTTGCCAGCATCTCAACACCGACCTTCATCTCCCTAAGCTGGTGACGCCGCGCTCGCACAGCAGCTTGTGCAATTGTATTGCCGACCTTACGAGCATTCGTATCGCTCACCAGTACAGGGCGACTGCCTTCGAACACTACATTGGGCATCAGCGTCGGAAACACCTGGCTCATCACCCAGTGCAACTGGGCTGACGTCTCACTCTTTTTTCGGGCCCGGGTAATCCGCATGCATGTTCTACGGCATTCATCCACCCTCGCCTCACTCACAAAGACAATGTCGTCTGTGATCGAGGTGTCAATATCATCCGATATGACTAGGGTTTTTAAACCAGGAGCGAATCGCAAGCCTCGCCAGAGCGGGGTGAGCTGTTTCACAAGCCCCAGCCCTTCATCACAGGAATCAAACAGTTTGCGAGGGAGACTGACGTCGATATAGAGCACGGCATCATCCGGAGTGTCTGGAAAGTCGCGCGTCGACTGATGGCTGTACAGGATGCAACCCACGTTTCCGTTCTTAGGGCTCCGATAGCGCTGAGTGTGTGGGTTGGTGTAGATGGGATACATCGTAATCCAGCTAGGCTCGATCGTTGCTAGGTGATGCCATCCGTCTTCGGGCAGTGACCGCCATTTGTCCATGGAAACTTTTTCGAAGACCTGAAGATACAGGTCAACGCAAAAGCCGCTTTTCAATGGCCGGCGAATGGTGATGAAGCTCGGCTCAAGCACGTCCTCCCCATTCCACATGTCCTGCGAGGTTTGCTTAGGCCCTTCCATTGCTCTATCTCCATGACGATTGTTATTGGTATCGCTGGTTGCTGAACATGAGGCTCACATGCCAAGGACTGTCCGCGATATTGCCTAGCGAAGGCTGGTTGAGCTGACAGTGCAATGCTCTTACAGCATAAAGAGTCGGGGGACTTGCCTGTCGGCCCTTGCGACCCTAAATGCCGCACCTAGCTAACCAGTCCCTGGGGTAACCCCAAATAGTGATTTCGCCAGAGAGAATATAGGTTGTTGCCTAGAACTAAAGTTTGCCCCCTCGCAGGCGCCCTGCTCCTCTCAACTACGGCACCCAAACCGGCAGTTTCGAGTTACCAGGTTTGTCGATGATGATCGCTAAGCTTTGCTTGGCCCGTGTAGCAGCAACATAAAAGGCAGCCGCTGACGTTGCCTCCAGATAGGTCTGCTTCTGAATAAAGGCCTTGATTGGCGCGGTAGGCATGATCAGCACGCGCTCGAATGTGGCACCTTTCGACAATTTGAAATTCATGAAATCCAACGCAAACTCCTTGCCAGAAGCTATGGTGCTGCGCAGGCACTGAGGTCGGTATTGCTCAACGTATTGATGAACGTGCTTGGAATTCACTAAGTACACGCCATCATGTTCAGACACCGCGTGGTTCTCTGACTTGGTTCCTGGGAAGCCCCATGACGCATCAAAAATGGTGTCAGAGAACGTCGCGATTTCAGTTCGGCAGCGGTAAGTCGTGGTCGTATAGTCAATGCTAAGCAGCCCTACTTTTTCGCGTACAAGAAACCATTCAAGCGCACCTGCGTACCCATACCGTTTGTTTTTCTGTCCCCTCGGGTTTGTCGAGAGCACCGCTTGGCGCACGTCACCAACCATGCGGACGTCGATCCCCGACCCAAGTAATTCATGGACGATTTCCCAATCGTAGCCACTGAGATCTTGTACCTCGTCGATAAGAATCTCGTCGTAGATAGACTCCAGTCGTCGTAACAACATGGGTGTGGCTGCCATCAACTCGCGTGCGAGACGGCCGAGCTCGCATGCGTAGATCTGGTTGCTAACATCCATAAATCTCTGTTTGCCGTTCGCGTACATGCTTGGGCGACCCTCGAAGTTGAAGCCCCCTACCCGCTCCCTTGGGAATTTGAATGGCAGGAACGGTTTTGCAAAGTGGCGAAGCAAGAATGTGTACCAGCCCAGAACCTCGAGGTTGTGGCGATCGCCGACCTGGGTGCCGAGGCGATGGATCAGTTCCTGCTGATTCGTCTGGGTGAACGTGACAATGAGCACACGTCGATCGGTAGGCAACTCTTTGCAGTGATCGACCAGTCCTTGAGTTTTTCTACCACCAGCGACAGCCAAGGTCAGAAGGTTAGGCATTGTGGATAAACTCCGCAGCGGCCTTCATGTAGGCCGGTGGGGTGAGTACTTCAGTCGACTCAGCCAGTCGAATTGCCCCTTCTGTTTTCTCGCGCGCCATCCAGGTCAATAGGGTCGCTGCTGCAGTGATACCGAGCATCTTGCGCAACTGAGACTCGCCGTTCGCGGTGATGAGCTGGGGTTCGAGCGTGGTGCCGTCAGCGACGGAGCCGATGAACAGCTCTCTGCGCTTCACGTCCAGCCACTTTAGAACCGGAGTACGTAGGTCGATTGGGTCAACGCCGTCGTTGTCGCGCATCACTGCTACAGGTTTGTTGATCGCTGCACAAAGCTCAAGGCATCGCGCCAGTGCCAGTCCACGCATGCTGATGACATCTATCCCGTGGGCCATCGGGCGTGCGCCGAAGCAATCGTTGTAGACGCGTTCGAATATGATTTCGTCGGATGGCCCCTCGACCAAGACGACTTTTTTCGCTAGCACTAAGCGGAGGGTGTCGTAGCCAGGCAGCTTCTGAAAGTAGCTCACTGTATCCGGATCAAGTTCTGTGATTTTGGACGCACTGTTGCGGTGAAGAAGCAGCAATGCATCGAGGCCGAGCCGGTTCAACACGTAGGTGCTGTGAGTCGAAATGAAAAGCTGCTGCTCTTCCGTCGCCAGATCTTCAATGCGATTGAGTAGGGTTGTCAGGCTGGTGTGAGATAAATGGTTTTCAGGCTCCTCGATCATCACGATGTTCGCCTTCGAGGAATGACGCTTCATCGCGAGAGAGATCTTGATAGCAGCCTGTTGCCCCTGGCCTGCCATCGCGAACGGAAGCCCGTCGACATGTGGAGTAACCACGCTTTCCCAAGACGTACGAGATGTCTGATCCATTGCCAGCGCCATAGGCTCTGACTGTAGCGCGGCGCCCAGACCGGAAAGTCGCTTGTTCACCGGTGCCAGCGCGCCATCAGTCATAGATGCTTTGATACCTCGGTAGTCCAGAGAAATCTGTGCTTTCTCGGATGTTTCCAAGTGGTCGCTAAGGATCTGGCGGAGATGATAATCAACGCCGGCAGCGGATTTGACCGTGCGAGAATCGATGGTGGCCACCGAGAGCGCCCGTGGCCGTCGTGTGAGTTCTCTATCAGCGAAGGAGCGCCATTCGTAGGTGTAATACTCGACGGGGAGCAGTACGGATGGGGCTTTCAGCCATTCATCCAGCTCATACTGATACTCCTCATTGGGGGCAATAGAAAGAACGATTCCAGGACAGGCGTTCGTTGGGACGTCCGCGTTAACGGCGCCGAGCAACACCTGGAGTTCCAGTGTGTCTTGCAGGTAAAGCTCAAGCAGGATTTCCGGGAGTTTAGGCTTCTTTCCCGCATTCCTGAGAGCAAGAAATTCAGCCACCATCTCGGTGTTGAACCAGTGAGGGTTCAGCTCCTCCAGGATCCCCCGCCCACCGATCCGTCCGTTAAGCGCCAGCGAGATCGCCTCCATCAGCGTGGACTTGCCGGCGTCATTGTCACCGACCAGGATGTTCACGCCCGGGTTGGGCTTCAGGAGGAAATCTTTGTAGATGCGGTACCCACGGATGCGGATTTTGGTGATCACGTTCGACGTTCCTTGGCGAGTGCTGCTATATGGCGCTTTGATGGCCATGTTGCCTTATGCATTCATCACTAGCACTGCTGCGATGGGAGTCATTTCCAAGGGCTGGGCGAAGAATTCGCGATGGAAGAAAGCGTCCATTTCATCGACCATGTACTTCAGCTGAGGCGGTGAAGCAGCATGACTTCGGGCAACCTTGTCCGTTGCTGCCAGGTATTCAGCCAGTGTTCCTGCAGACATTTGCATCAGACCCTCCCGAGCGACAATGCATACCAACTATGCACGAGGCAACTTTTCGAAACGCGCTTTGAGCTTGGTCAGTTCGCGCCCCTTCCCAAAAACATCCCCGATAATCTGCAAGTCATCCTCGCTAAGCGCTGACTCATCAACTCCCGACAATGCGGCTTGTGTGCCGAGGGAAAAAGCAAGCCGAGCGAGATTGGTTTTGATCGTGACCGATGAACAGCCAGAGATCGTACCCAACAGAAGCTTCGAAGTGGTCAGTCGGCTCTCCTGGTCACTCAGGCGGTTACAAATCGATTCCAGGTCATTGTTAACAGCCGCTGTGGTCTCGGGTGCCGTTGCCAACGGCAACATTCGGACGCTTAGGTTGATCAATTCATCAGGCGCTGGCGCAGGCTTCAGCGATGCGACCTGACGCCACAGACGACGCCTGCCGTCATCGGTGGTGTCGCTAGACAGCAAGGCTTGCACCAGCACTTGATAACCGCCTACACCGAGGCAACTGATCCATAGGGATAGTGCTTGGTCTGGCAATTTAGCGCTACCGACCGCCCCCAACGCGAGCACCAGCAAAGTCGTCGCAGTTCGTTCCGACGTGTCGAGAGCAGGTACAGCTTTTCCCCAAGCGCCTTTGAGCCAACCCACTTCCTCAGTCGACTCCCAGCTTATGGCGCCTGGTAGTTGGGCGATTTGGCTGGGAGTGAGTTTTCTGGATTTGCTCATGAGGAACTGCTGCGCTTCAATTGGGTGGGTCTGCCAGATCAAGCAGGCCAACTCCATCAGCTCAACTTCACGCTCATGCCCAACAACTCCCGACTCGAGCATGGAGTCCAGAGAGCGGAGCAGTCCGCGCCCAGCCTCATTCGGGCTCCGCCGGCCCACGTTAATCGCCTCGACGAATATCGTGTCTGGCCCATAACCCGGCTGTACCACATCTGTAGAGGGCCATTTGCCGGCGAGAGACAGATGCAGCTGGTTATGTTGAGCTGGATAGCTGGCCGCAGTGGAGAACGTATCTCGCAAGCAAGTTGCGATAGTGGCGGGCGAACCATGGAGATAGATTTTCGAAAGCCCGCCCATCAAAGCCTCCAGATCTTCTACCGACCTAGAGACTCTCGAGGGAAGCCGGCTCAACGAGCGATCTAGGTGATCATGCAGTTGACCAGAATCCCATGACTTGCGCGGGATGTTCGACGCGGCGCAGGCATAAAGCTCGCCGAAGCGATCAGGCAGAGTTGAGGCAGTAAATCCTGTATCAAAATACGCGATGATCTTGGTCTGCACCTCTTCCGGAACACCCTCATAAGCTCTTAGGAGCGAGGCACAGCAATCGAGCGGCAGGTCATCTGCAAAATCCTCGACCCAATTAGTACTTACCTGTGCCAACAAACTAGACTCGCGCTGAATGATCTGCTCGAAAAGCGCAACTGCATCCGCTTGGTAGGCCTCCCCTCCCGATAAGTTGTCACAAAGGTCGGCAAGGCTCGATTTTGCATCTTTTGTAAGATCTGTAAACCGCGCCGATGCGGTCGCTAGCACCCAGAGGAACCCCCGCTCATAATCGACCACTGGTTCTGGGTGAGCGATAAGGTTTCGAACAATGGAGACCAAGCAAGTCGACAGTGGCTGGGCGCCAGCCAATTGATGCGAATGCTCCAATGTCGTCAGGGCGCAGGCCTGCAATTCGGGCGGTGACAGCTTGAGATAGCGCTGAACAAGCTTCCAGAGCTCCTCGCGGCTTTCTTCCCCTTTCGATGCAAGGCTTGCAAACAGTTGATCCACTCGACCTGAAACGATCGGTAGCGCGATTGCCTGCGATCTACCTGCTTCAACCTCATCGGCTACAAGCGAGGCGTAGTCAGCACCTAGCATCACTAGCAGCATTTCCTCGTGACTGCCGATCCACTGCTCAAGAGTGTTGAAGTCGAAATGGTATGAGCCTTTGCCTAAGGTCACATCTCTGATCTTCAGCCATTCAACGAGTTTGCGTTCTTGCGGTGCAGGTAGCCCATGGCGCTCTCGAACGTTGAGTGCAATTTCACAAGCTTTGCGCACCATTGCCTTCGCTTCATCCAGGCTCGGGGTCTGCATGGTTTCCAATCTAAATTCAATTTGATGCTGCGTCGTCAGCAAGTCATCAACGAGCTCAGCCGCGATCTGCCTCTGTTCCTGTGCATTGGCGAGCGACACTACGGATTCGATTTTATCCAAGCCAACCATCGCCCTGAGATCCAAGGATGCGGTCAGCTCATTGCAGAGCTTGCCTAGCATCAATCGCACAGTTCGCGGCGGTAGATGGTCAAGCAAGTTCGCTATCACGCGCATTGCGTTGTGTCGTCGTGACACCGTCTCCAGATGCAGGTCGCTAATCAGTTCATGAAGCAGCTGAGCCTGGTCTTCGCTGAGCACAATTTGATCTGTACGAGTGGACAGTTGCTCGATCAGCCCCCGGGTATCACCAGACACCAGCATGTTATATAGCGTGCTTGTACCTGCGCCGAACTTGCGAGTGATTGGATCCTCAGACAGCAAAAGCAAGCTCTGCAGTGAGTCCGGCCAGCGCAGCCCTACGAGGCTCGAAAGGAATTGGCGTAGGTCTCTGCACCCCTCTCGTATTGTCGCCTTGCCTTCCTTATCCTCAATGACGTAACGCTTAACCAGCAGAGCTCGCGCTTCAACAGGCTGGTTCGAGAGCTCCCCCTCATGCACCAAAAGCTCTGTCAGGCGGCCGAGCAGCTGTGGGTCATCCTGTAGATCGCGATAGAAATCAGGGAAGCTCACCCGGGCAGCACTGAGCGCGCCGAGCGATATGGGATGATTGGTTACTGCGCCTTGGTGAAGTCCACCAGGTCGCTCGCCTGCGCTGCCCTCGTACTCGCGTCGTTTTGCCAGCCACCATGACTGGGCAAATGCATTGACAATCTGCAAGGCATTACGCGGATCCACCACATTCACATGAATCATGCGGTCGATCACTTGCTCTGGACTTGCGCCCAGGTCATTCAAATCATTCACGATGTCAGCGAACGATGATAGATGCTTCAGAGCGAACTGCCTCATATCCCCCCTCGGCGCAGGGGGAATTTCCAACCGGAACTGGAAGATTCGGTCGAGATACCTACGGGCATCCATGTGGGTGAATACGGTACCAGGCTGCTCTGGATTTCCGCGACCACGAGCTAATGCATCAGCGACCTTAGCTTCGTCGCAGGAAATAACAAAGACTAGCCCCAGACCGCATGGCAGCTTTTCTGGAGGAATTTCCATAAACGCCCGAACAGCATCAAGGCCGAGTACCATTTCCTCAGCTGAGAGCCGATCAAGGTCATCTACAAAAATCACCAGGCGCTCACAGGGATCTGCCTTGGTAAGGATACCCGACGCAGGGCCCTTAAACACCTTGAGCTGTTCAAGAAGCATCTCTTCATACTGCTCAGCGCTAGCGCTCGGCAGGGACACCTTGGTGATAGACCGATAGCTATCCACCTTCGAGGGCTTCAAATTCTTGAGCAGATAGCTGTAAGCACCGCTAATCGCCAAAATGAATGTCGATTGAACAATGGGATTGCTCCAGGGAAGTATGGCTAGGCCGACCCATACCAAGCCAAAGAGTAGCACCATTGCCCCAACGAACGCCGGCAATGGAAGCGACCAAGCGCGCCAAAGCTGCACTGCATACTCTCTCCACCCTTTCCACTGGGTTTCGACCTGCGTGACACTTCGAAAAAGCTTGTCGTGCAGAGCTTGCTCGTCGCCGCCCAACTCCATGAACACGTGGCGTAGTAGCGCTCGCTTGATGTCCTGATCCTTCCCGCCGAATCGCCAAGCGTTGAAGGTAATGCTTTTGATGCGATCTCGACGCGATGGCTTCCCCGTGCCGTCAGATGCAACATCAGCAAGTCCTCGGGTATATAGCTCTTTGATTGAGCTTTTACCTGTACCCCAGCCACCAAGCAAACCAATGCTAAACGGTGGCTTATGGTGTTCAGCCTCAACCAGACTTTGCAGAGCCTGAGCAAAGTGCCTATGCCCAAACGCATCCTGAGCTTCGTTTTCAATTTGCCGATCAAGCACTGCCGGCATCGGCTGATAGGGTTCAGGCATGCGTTGCGTTCCTTCATCAACGTATTACTGGCGGGCTGCCACTATTAAGCAAGCGTAATGGAAGGTTGCTGGATTACACAACTCTGTTCGCGGTCGCACCTGATCAGGTGGAAACGATTGAAATCGGCCTTGTGATCGATCCGGAAAAAAACTTGAGATCGTCGATGAGTTCCAGCGCTTCATTCGACCGCGGATCAACAGCTACGAGATATATCCGCGCCGAGCCAAAGCAAGTCGAGAGCGGTCGTCTTAGACGACCATCCTCTCACCTCAATTAGCGCGAATGTTTATGCCCTTTCAAACCTCATGGAGTGCTTTACAAACGGGTAAGTGATCAAAAGAAACAGCATCATTCCGCAAACATCAGCGACGAAATTTCCGTAGGCAGAGGTGAAAGGAATACCGTTTGTAGCCGGATCGACAATCACCTCATTGCCAAGGGCGAAGAATAGCGTAAAAGCAACACCCATCAATGGGCTCCACGGTAGACCCTCCTTGAAGTCACGGACGATGGAACGCCACATGGTACGGACTCCGGCCAAAGGCCAAGCGTGTGCCGGAACGCTCATGATCCGATTGAAGACTTCACGCAGGCGGATCTGCTCTACCTTACCAGGGGGAATAGCCAAATAACTGAGGAAGAAAGGAAAGGTGAATCCAAAAAGCATATGGCAAACGTTATAGTTCCATACAACAACGTCGAACAAATTTAACTGAACATACAGAAACGTCAAGGAAACGCTGAGACCGATGAGCGCTGGAATCAGAATGTTGGTTTTTTTCAACTGCATAGAGGCTCCAAAGTAGCTGGGGGGGTATTTCACGATTTCAAAAATATATACCTACCAATACGATGTAACTCAAATGGCTGAATAAATATACTCGCGAAGTAGGTGCGAAGTGCTCATGATGTCGTCTCATCACGTTATTTCCCATTCAATCGGAAACATTGAATGTCTGCCGCTTACACTTCGGTATTTTTCCACGCAGAATAGGAGCACGACAATGTCGAAAATTCCCGCTGTAGATGCCAGTGATGATGAGTGGTTTGAGTTCTCCGAAGCACGGTCTGAGGAATTGATACCTCACCTGAGGGATTTCATCCTGGAGCGGTTTACCTACAAGCCCAGGTTTGTCCAGCATCGAGTCTGGAGATCATTTGCAACAGTCTAGGCGCTTAGCAGGCAGTTCGATCTCTATTTCCGTTTATTCGGAAGGCCCGACGCTAACTGTCCACGGGACACTTTGGTGATCGCTCGAATCGGATTCAAGCACCAACGCGTTGGACATGGACGAGCCTTAATTGAGCGCCTGGTAGAGCTGGCGCCGACGTTTGGCTACCGACATCTGCTCATTGAGAGTGCCAACGCTAAAGCATCTGCTTTTGCTGAGCGGCTGGGCTTTGCGCACTACGATAACCGCCAACATTGGGTCGGATCAGTTGATGCTATCCGGGAAGCACTAGAACAACAGACAGCCTGATCTAGGAATGACTAGCTTCCCAGAAAATGGCTAACTTATGGCTGCGCCTATTTTCGGTGAAAACCGAGGCTTCCCGCTACGGTCGGGAGCAACGGTTGCCGGTGAGACATGAACTCTCTGGATTTTTTACACTTGGGTACCACTGCCCTAATCCGCAGCCTTAGCCCCAGTTGTAATGCAAATCGCACCTTGACGCTCACTCTGGCTGTCAGTTCCAGCCAGTGGTATTACCAGCAGCCTTTCGATAAGTATTGACGCCCCCTTAGGGAGGCCTTTGTAACAACGACCTTGCCGCGCCTAGCCAGCTTCAGCGCTTGAGCTCGAGGCCGGCTAGGTAACCTTGTTGGCAGCGCCTCAGATACAGTCGTCTTAAGTGGCGAAGGTTTGGAATTCACTGGAGAGCTCTTCATCCGACCTCACAGTAGTCCAATCGTGGCACAATGCTCGTAGTGAAAAAAGCCCGGCACTCTGCTCATGATTTTTTGCCATCTGGGATTTGGTTAGTCTTCAGAACCAACGAATTTGGAGGACGATCATGGACAACCAACTACGAAAGCATTCGAAAGAACTCCGCGAGGCGGCCGGCGTCAGCGTCAATCTGGCCGCGATGTGGGCCAACGTTGCCGAGAGAACATGGAGATCCTGGGAAACCGATAGCGGCAACGTAACCTCACGCTTACCCTCCCCTGCTGCGCTGTGGAGCTTCCTGGCTCGTTCAGGGATCAACCTGCGGAAACTGGGTCTTGATATTGATGTAAAACCACGTGGGCTCGCGCTAGCTATCGCCTGCTACAAGGGGGGGGGTTGGAAAGACATCCATCACTGTGAACCTCGCAGTCGCACTTGCCGAGTTGGGGTTTCGAGTAGCAGTCGTGACGAATGACTATAACCACCGTTATGCATGCGAAGATGGCGAACAACCGGCCCCAGGCAGTTGGGCAAGTCGAGTTGGGTTCTTCGATGAGCGCGACCTCATCACATTCCCATCGGCAGTGAAGCAGCGTCGCAAGCGGATTCGCGATCAACTGGCGGCTTTGCCCCCAAACGAACAAGCGAAGTACCAGTTCGTTCATGCCGATGAATTAGAAGCACTGGAACGAAAACAGCGAGCTACAGAAAAACTCAACGAACTCATCGCGCGGCATGATTACGTGTTGCTTGATGTGAACGCTGAGCTCGAACTGGTACGGCGCTTTGCAAATCTGGTTGCAGTGGTCGTGGACACCAACTGTTCGATGGCTGTGCGCAGCGCTGGGAGATTCGTCTCGGCGCTGCAGAACATCAAATGCCGCGAGACAACACCAAGCTACTTCGGCTTGCTGACAAACTGTGATGTCGGAGGCGTCAGCAGTGAGCTCGAAGAATTTGTTGGCGATTTTGTGAAGCTGAGTGATGAACAGTATCAGGACATCATCGACTCGAAATACTCGACCTGCCGGCGCCGCGAGCGCGTGCTCGAGCTGGTCGACTCACTGGAGTTTCCTCCTCTGCATACTGAGCTGACCGGCGCTTACCGGATCGCCATCGAGATGCTGGAGGACGCCCCTCCTCCGGGACAGGAATACGGGTATTTCAGCGCATTCGTAGATTTCGCACCGCGTTCACATGCCGCTCGTGAGATGCGTCGCCTGGCAGATGAACTCATCCATTGGCGACTTCCCAACAACTGGAAGTAATATAGAAAACTCGGTTTGCAGGGCATGCTGTTCAACTCGGCACGCGGTTCCACCACCAAAGAGAAAGATTACGATTCGAGATTTTTGTTTTGGCCTCAAGAAATGCTTCCAGCCCAAAGACTCCAAACTCCCGACCGACACCGGACTGCTTTACCCCGCCGAACGGCGCCAGCAGCTCTGGCGAAATTCTGTTGATCAACACCGAGCCGGCCTGCAGTTGGGTTGCCAGGCGTTGGGCACGTTCCAGTTGCCGGGAAAACACATAAGCTTGCAAACCGTAGATACTGGCATTGGCAATAGCGATCGCTTGTTCTTGCGAGTCATACGCAATGATCGATAGCACCGGGCCGAAAATCTCCTCTTGCGCGATGTCCATGTCACTGCTGACCTCGGCAAAGACCGTAGGCCTGACGAAATAGCCCTTATCCAAGCCGGTTGGTCTGCCCTCCCCGCCGATAATCAACGTCGCGCCTTGCGCCTGCCCGCGGCGGATGAAAGCTTGTACGCGGTCGAATTGGGCGCGATTGACCAGCGGCCCGAGCGCAGTGGCCGGATCCTGCGGATTGCCGACGACCATCGCTCCAACCAGGCTTTTGACGCGGTTGATAATGTCCTCGGCGTGCGTGCGTGGCACCAGCAGACGTGTGCCGGCGACACATGCCTGACCGTTGTTCATGAACGCAGCATTCAGAGCCAGGGGAATGGCGATGTCGAGATCGGCGTCATCCAGGATGATAGAGGCCGACTTCCCCGTGAGCGACAGACTCACTCGCTTCATGGTCTCGATTCCGGCGCGTGCAATGAGCTTTCCGGTGGCGGTGGACCCGGTGAATGAAACTTTCGCGATGAGTGGGCTGGCGCTGATTTCGTCACCCACATCACTGCCGCGTCCCAACAGAATGTTGAAAACCCCTTTGGGCAACTCTGCGCGATGCAACGCATGGGCGAGCACGGTGGTCTGCAAGGGGCTCAACTCGCTCGGTTTGATGACCGAGGCACAGCCAGCCGCAATGGCCGATGCCAGTTTGCTGCATATCGTCCCGGCGGTGCTGTTCCAGGGGGCAAACAGCGCCGCGACTCCGACCGGCTCCATCACCACGGTAGCGTCACCGACCGAACGACTCAGGTCGAAGTGTTTCAACACCAGCGCCGCATTGGTAAATGACTGCGAGGCGTAGCGACTGACCCATTGCGCACGGGCAAACGGCGCACCGTACTCTTCGATGGCGGTATCGCGAATTTCATTCGTGCTCGCCAGCACGGCAGCCTGCAACTGCTCGAGCATGTCGATACGCTCGGCCTTGGAGGTGCGGCCCATCGCGACTTGAGCACGCGAAGCCGCCGCGATAGCGTGCTTGGCATCTTCACGATCAGCCAGGGTGAGCGTACCGATGACCTCCTCGGTAGCCGGATTGATGCATTGCACCGTTTCATTGCCCTGAACGGGAACGAATGCTCCATCAATGTAACTGTGATTGATCTTCCACATCGTGGCGTACCTGATTGATTGCGGTTGCCCGCGATAAGCACAACGCCCGGTATGCCCAGGCGTTGGCCTCGTCGTCGCCCCACCCTCTCCTGCTTTTCAGCCGGGCATCGGCTCACGTGCGCCCCTCCGGATGACGGGCGCGGAAATCTGCAGCCTCCCGAATGGGCCCTCTTTGGAAAGGTTACTTACGAAACACGGAGGGTGATGATCAGAGCGATGTCTCCCCACTGCCGCTTCGCCCTTGGCGTGTTACTTCGCCGTGGCGGCTTTTTCGATTAGGCGGGCAACCGGTTCCGGGTTCGATACCATCACGACATGTGAAGCGCCCTTGACCACTTCCACGGCTTTGGCAGCGGCGCGCTTGGCCATGAACGCCATGGCTTGTGGTGGAATGTTCTTGTCCTTGTCGCCGTAGATGTACCAGGACGGAATATGCTTCCAGGCAGGGCTGCCGGACGCTTCGTTGAGCGCCGCTTCCGTTACCGGACGTTGGGTGGCGGCCATCAATGCCGCCTCTTTCGCGGGGACGTCCGCGGCGAACTGGTTGTGAAATTTGTCCTGCTGGATGTACAAGTCCTTGCCCCCATCGGCCAGTGGTACAGGCGCAGCCAGCGTTGGGCCCAGCGTGCTGCCTGGGAATTTGCCGGCCAGCCCGGCGACGGTTTCCCCGGCCTCAGGTGCAAACGCACTGACGTAAACCAGGGCTTTGACGTTGACATGATCGTTGGCCGCATCACTGATAACGTTGCCGCCATAGGAGTGGCCGACCAACACCACCGGCGAATGAATGCTCGTCAGCAATGCCGAGATTGCCGAACCATCGCTCTTTACACCGCGCAATGGGTTGGCAGCGGCAACCACCGGGTAACCGTCCTTCTCGAGAATCTTCACGACGCCATTCCAACTCGACGCATCGGCAAAGGCGCCATGTACGAGCACAATCGTGGGTTTTTCAGTTTGCGACCAGGCGTGTGTCGCCATGCTCAGGCTGACGGCGACGGCCAGTGCGGTTAATACTTTTTTCATTGCTAACTCCGGGTTTGACGGGAATCAGGGGGCGAAGCGAGTGAAGACAAAGTCGTGATTCCGCACTCGCGCCTGGTGACAGGCGAAGCAGGTTTCGTGTTGGGCTTCATCGGCCGGTTTACCGTTGATAAACCGCCCGAATCCCCAACCCCCGGTTGCTGCATATTTTTTCGAGTCCTTGACCATCACCTGCACGGTCGTGGCCGGCCCCGGGATGGACGCCGGCTCGAATTCCGGGGACTGCACATGTTTCCAGGCCAGCTTTACCAGCACCGTGCCATCGGGGAATGGCAGCGTTGAGTCCTGATAAGCCTTGATGGCCGAGTCATTGCCCAGCACGGCTCGCAGTTCATTCAGGGGGGCTGCTTCCTGCGCCGGCGCAATCAGCGGCCATAGGCGGTAGTTTTCAGGCAATTCACGCCATAGATCGGTGAGGCGTCGCCAGTACTGGCGTCGCCCGAGGTAACACCGGTAGCGGTCAACGCTGCGATTGCAATGGCAGCCGACATCGCGGCAAGAAATTTCAGCTTCATCATCGCCATCCTCTCAGCCGGTGTTCAAAGATGATCGGCATCGATCACCGCCTGGGCGAAGGCTTTCGGCGCTTCCTGCGGCAAGTTGTGACCAACACCGCCGGTGAGCAATCGGTACTCATACTTGCCAGTGAAGCGCTTGGCGTACGCTTCGGCAGGTGGGTGCGGTGCGCCGTTCGCATCACCTTCCAGGGTGATGGTGGGCACGCTGATGGATGGAAATACCGCGAGTTTCTTCTCCAGCGCGTCGTATCTGGCCTCGCCCTTGACCAACCCCAGGCGCCAGCGATAGTTGAAAATCGACACGGCCACGTGATCAGGGTTTTGCAAGGACGCCGCGCTGCGCTCATAAGTGGCGTCGTCGAAATTCCACTGTGGCGACGCCAGCTTCCAGATGAGCTTGGCGAAGTCATGGGTGTTTTTCTCGTAGCCCAGGCGCCCGCGCTCGGTCGCAAAGTAGAACTGGTACCACCACTGCAGTTCGGCGGCTGGCGGCAATGGCGCCTTGCCCGCCTCTTGGCTGCCTATCAGGTAACCGCTCACAGCGACCAGGGCTTTCACTCTTTCCGGCCACAGTGCGGCAACGATATCTGCAGTGCGGGCGCCCCAGTCAAACCCACCCAGCACCGCCGTCTTGATCTTCAGCGCGTCCATGAAGTCGATCAGGTCAGTCGCCAGCGCAGCAGGTTGACCATTGCGAACTGTCTTGGCCGAGAGAAAATGCGTATCGCCATAACCCCGCGCAGAAGGGATCAACACTCGATATCCCTTGTCCGCCAAAGCAGGAGCGACATCAGCGTATGCGTTGATATCGTAGGGCCAGCCGTGCAACAAAATGACCACAGGGCCATCGGCTGGGCCGAGTTCCGCGTAAGAAATGTCCAGCAGCCCCGCTTTCACATGCTTAAGAGCACCGAGAGAGGTGTGGGCTCCCGGCGTGATAGCCCCAATGGTGGACGCGGGTACATCAGCCGCGCTGGCTTGGGAAAAACCGACAACCACCGCTGCGAATTGCAGCGCCGCTGCTGCCAACAGCGATGGGGCAAGACCCCGCAGGCGGCTGGATTTATTTTGGTTGTTCAGCAAGGTCGTCTCCATGGTGCTTCTCCGTAGCGAGCCGCCGAATAGCGGCCCGGTTGTGTTGACTGGATTGCGTGTGAGCTACTGGGCTGTCTTCGTTGCGCTCAGCTTGGCGCGCAGCGGCCGGAAGGCCTCCCGCAACTCTTCGCTGAACAATTGAGGTTGCTCCCAGGAAGCGAAGTGGCCGCCCTTGTTAACCTGGCTGTAGTAGGAAAGTGATGGGTAAGCGCGTTGCGCCCAGCTTTTTGGCGCCTGATAGATCTCGTGCGGGAAGACCGTGATCGCCACCGGCACCTTGATGCTTGCGGTGTTCTGCGCGGCGGCGCTGAAATTGTTGTTGTTGTTTTCCCAGTAGAAACGCGATGACGATGCGCCTGCGTTCGTCAGCCAGTACAGGCTGATATCGTCCAGCATCTCGTCACGGGTCAATACCCGTTCAGGCTGACCATCACTGTCCGTCCACGCGGCGATTTTTTCGTACATCCACGCCGCAGTACCGGTAGGCGAATCGGCCAGCAGGTAACCGATAGTCTGCGGGCGCGTAACCATCATCGCGCCGTATGCTGCATTGCGGCCGAAGAAGGTGCTCAAGGAATCAAACGCCTTGCGTTCAGGCTCAGTGAGCCCGACAGGGGCCGGGTCACCACTATTGATCGGCTTGACCAATTCGGGCGGGATGGTGGCCGGCATGTTCAAGTGAATGCCCAACAGACCCGGCGGATTCAGGCGGCCTAATGCATCCGATATCACCGAACCGTGATCTCCGCCCTGGGAAACATAGTGGGTATAACCCAGACGCTTGATGAGCACATCCCAAGCCTTCGCGACTCGATCCGGCCCCCAGCCCAATTCAGTTGGCTTACCGGAAAAACCGTGTCCCGGAATCGATGGAATGATCACGTCGAACGAATCTTCAACCTTACCGCCGTAAGCAACGGGATCCGTCAGCGGGCCGATAGTCTTCAGGAACTCAAACTGTGAGCCTGGCCATCCGTGTGTCAGAAGCAGCGGCATCGCGTTGGGGTTTCGCGAGCGAACATGGATGAATTGAATATCGACGCCGTCGATAGTCGTGATGAATTCAGGCAGCGCATTGAGCTTTGCTTCGGCCTTGCGCCAGTCATAGCCGCTGCCCCAATACTTCACCAGCGCCTGGACCTGGGCCAACTGCACGCCTTGGGAAACGTCATTGACGGTCTCTTTGTCCGGCCAGCGGGTCGCCGCAATGCGCTTTTTCAGATCGGTCAATTGAGCTTCATCGACGTGAATTCGATAAGGTCGAATCGATTCGGGATTGGTCGAGGCCGAGTTGGCAACTGACGCATCGGCGGCCGGGCCAGCAGCCCAGGCACCACCGCTGCCGGCTATCAGGGCCAACCCCAAAACGCCCATTCTCACGGAAGAAGCCAGACAATGGCGCCAGGTGAAACCGAACGTAGCTGCAGGCATTTTGAATTTCCTATAAGTCATTGGTCGACAACGTCGCGAAACGCGCAGAGATAGCCGCGAGTTAAATGAGTCATCCATTGGAGAAGGTTTGCGCCTTCTCGATGGGTTCATTTAAAGCCCCGCAGGTATCCCGTATGTGTCATCAACCGACTTAAAAGAATCGCTGTGTATCTATCCAAAGCGCAGATACAAAACAATACAAACCGACCACTCGCTCATCAGAAAAACCAATGCCCCGACTTGTCGGGGCATTGGTTTTTCTGGGATGTGGAAAACATAAGGGCTTTTCAGCCCATCAAGCCCGGCAAAGGGCATCGAGACCGCGTCGATTGCCAGGCGGCATAACTACCCAAGGAACGGGCAGATACCCCGCTCAACATTCGTAAAGCGCTAAGAGTCACTAAACGTTAGCCGAAGAAAATCCAGTGCGCGCGGTCGATGAACTCGACCTGGGCGTACTGGGTTTTGAGGGTATCGATCCTGCCACAACCGGTCGTCCGGCCTGCAACCGATCCGCTGCGCCAGGCGCTCGACAGAGATAGCTCTGGAGTCTTTCCGGTGGCACATGACCGATCACAATCGACCTGCCGAACGCCCCTCAGTCGTAACAGTGACAGCACAGGACAAGGCAATTACAATTTGATTAACATCCAGCGATTGAGTGATTGAATACCCCATGGAAAGCAAGACTGCGCGCCTCACTGTGCTCATCGATCCCATCAAGAAAAAGGCATTCGAGGAACTCTGTGCAGCACAGGATTTGACGCCTTCGCAGGTGGTCCGTCAGTTGGTTCGTGACTACCTGGACACCCACGGTGCCAGCTATTCGACCAAAAGCAAGTACGCCACCAGCAACAAGTCATAACCGAACACGGGCAGTTAGCCTCTAGAGGGTCGATGTGTCCTCCACGAGACTGACAGCTTTCGCCAGCGCGGTGTTGAAGTCGGTGTGGTAATGCTCCGCGCCGATTTCTTGCAAGATGCCCACCCTATGGAGCTTGTTGAGTACCTTCGTATTCGCCTCGCAGAGTTTCACCACGATATGCCGCTTGTGCAGTTGCTGGATGACTTCTTCCAACACCTGTAAGCCCGTGATATCCATAAACGGTACGCGCTTCAAACGGATAATCAGCAGGCGCGGGTCGGTATGAGTCTGTGCAAGGACACGCTCGAACGTCTCGGCCGCCCCAAAGAACAGCGGCCCCTCAATCGTATAGATCAATACTCCCGGCGGCAGTTGAGCATGGCCATTAGCTTTCAGCTCTTCTTCAAGCTCGTACTCGACGACCTGTTGCACCTCCACGGATGAGGCCATGCGGCGTATGAAGTGCAGCATCGCCAGAATGACGCCGATATTCACGGCGATCACCAAATCACTGAACACGGTGAGGCCGAAGGTGATGAGCAGGATCGATACGTCCGCGCGCGGGGCTCGCTGGACCATGCGCTTGAAATGCTTTAGCTCGCTCATGTTGTACGCGACCACAAAAAGTATCGCGGCCAGTGCGCACAGCGGGATGTTTGAGGCCAGAGGTGCCAGAAACAGAATAATCAGCACCAAGGTGACTGCGTGCGTAATGCCGGCCAGCGGGCTTGTGCCGCCGTTACGGATATTGGTGGCCGTGCGGGCAATGGCCCCGGTAGCGGCGAAGCCGCCGAACAATGGCGTGACCAGATTGGCCACCCCCTGACCGATCAGCTCCTGATTGGAGTCGTGCTTGGTACCTGCCATGCCATCGGCCACCGTCGCGGACAACAGTGATTCGATTGCCCCGAGCATGGCGATAGTGAACGCCGGACCAATCAGATCGATGACCCGCGACAGCGTGATTTCAGGCAGGCTCAACGCGGGCAAACCTTGAGGTATGCCACCAAATGCACTGCCAATCGTGGCGACCCCCTCGAAGTGAAAGGTGGACTGGATCGCTGTCGCGACCGCCATGGCGATCAGTGGGCCAGGCACTTGTTTGAGACCGGGAATTCTGGGCGCAGTGATGACCAGTAAAAGGCTAAGTACCGCCAGCAGGGTCGTGGCCATATGAAGATTCGGCAGGGCCTGGAGCAGATGCCAGAGCTTTTCATGGAAGTGCTCTCCTCCGACCTTCGGTAATCCGAAAAAGTCTCTCCACTGCCCGACCCAGATGATCACGCCGATGCCCGCAGTGAATCCGACGATCACCGGGTCGGGGATAAACTTGATGATTGCACCGAGCCGGGCCATCCCCAGCAGTAACAACATCGCCCCCGCCATCATCGTGGCGATCTGCAGGCCGTCGACACCATGCTCGGCCGTGACGCCCGCAAGAATCACGATGAACGCACCTGTCGGCCCGGCAATCTGCAAGCGGCTTCCGCCAAAGAGCGAAACCAGCAGGCCACCGATGATGGCGGTGTAGATGCCTTGCTCAGGTTTGACGCCAGATGCAATGGCAAACGCCATGGCCAGCGGGAGTGCCACGATCCCGACGATCACGCCAGACATCACATTGCGAAGCCAGTGTCCTCGTCCCAACAACCCCGCCTTCCATGCCTCACCTATCGCAATCATGGCTAGCTCCTCAGTGGATGCATGTGCATAATATTAACATCCAGTGATAATTGAAATCCCCTGGCGCCACTGCTTCGTGCGGCTGGAGATGTCTAGGGTGGAGCTCAGAGGGAGCTGAGCGAGCATGCACTGCCAATAGAGAATTTTTGAAAACGCGCGTAGCGTGGTGACAGACATGAATCGTCAAGCTGTGAAAACCAAACATGCCGAAGGCGTGACCTTCGACACGCATGTGATCGCAAACCCAACCAACCCCAAGGAGTGGATTGTGTTCTTCAAGAAGGACGCCGGGAGAAGTTATTTTTTGGTTGATGACAACGAGGAGGTCGAGTCTTTCGGGCATCTGGATGACTTGGTCGCAGAACTTCGCGACTTGGGCCTCAAGGCGGCTGAAATCCACTTTTAACCCTGGGTACTTCATGCAGCCAACACGCCGTCCCTGTTCCAAACCTTTCAAAGCCCAAGTGTTTGCTGGACGACTATAGACGTGCTCGCGAAGCGATCTCCTTGATCGCTCCGCGAATTGACTTGCCCTCAGGTCTACGTCACTTCAGCCATACATCGACCCGCTGTTCAGTTCCCTCTATAAACACCAAAGCCTCAACCTGACCTGCTTCGATCAAGTCCTGGCGAACGCCTTTTATCCTTTCAAGCTGCGCAGCCCCGTCAACCAGTTCAACACGTGCTACCGAAGCCTTCATGGATTGGCGGGCGTCAGATTTTGCTTTGCGAATCGCAGATAGCACGGCACTGACACTCATCAATAAGCTTTCAATAGACGCGTCAGGACAAGCATCCCCTTGCGGCCAAGGCGCATTGTGCACTGAGCCGCAATTCCAGGATTGCCAGACTTCCTCACACACAAATGGCAGAAATGGCGCAAACAGTCGCTGCTGCACGCTCAGTGCATGTGCAAAAGCATTACGGGCCGAATGGCCTTCTGGTCGATAGGCGCGACGCTTGACCAATTCGACGTAGTCATCGCAAAACCACCAGAAGAACCCTTCGATACGTGACAACGCCACGCTATAGTCGTACGCCTCCAACGCGCACGTAGCATCATGGACTACGCCGCCCAGGCGTTTGAGCATGGCCTGATCCAGCGGCTGGTCGATATCCCCGTTGTCATCCTTCGCAAAGCCTTGAACCAACCTCGATAGATTGAACAGCTTGACGGCCAAACGGCGGCCGATCTTCATCTGCTGTTCTTCAAAGGCTGTATCACTGCCGAGCCGCGCTGAGGCTGCCCAGTAGCGCACACCGTCACTTCCATACTGGTCGAGCAAGGCTTGTGGGGTTACCACGTTACCCTTGGATTTAGACATTTTCTTACGGTCGGGATCAAGGATCCACCCAGAGAGCGCGACATTACGCCATGGCACGCAACCGTGTTCAAAATGGCTGCGTACCAGTGTCGAAAATAGCCAGGTGCGGATGATGTCGTGACCTTGAGGCCTGAGATCCATGGGGTATATTTTGGCGAACAACGCGTCGTCCTCTCCCCAGCCTCCGGCGATCTGAGGCGTCAGCGAACTGGTGGCCCACGTATCCATGATGTCCTGTTCGCCGACAAAACCATTCGGTTGACCACGTTGCTCGGGGCGATACCCTGGCGGAGTATCCAGGCTCGGATCAACGGGCAGGCTTTCCTCACCGGCAATAATCGGCGCGCTGTAGTCTGCTTCGCCTTGTGCATCCAGCCTATACCAGAACGGAATCGGTACGCCGAACGTACGCTGGCGACTGATGAGCCAATCTCCGTTCAAACCGCCTACCCAATGCTCGTAACGCCTGAGCATGTGCGGCGGATGCCAGTCCAGCGTCTGGCCTGAGGCACGCAACAAGTCCCGCAGGCTTGCGTCGCGTCCGCCATTACGCAAGTACCATTGCCGAGTGGCAAGAATTTCCAAAGGCCGGTCGCCTTTCTCGAAAAACTTTACCGCGTGTTGAATCGGTCGGGGTTCATCCTGCATGGCGCCGCAGTCGCGAAACATCGACACGAGCTGTGTGCGAACCTGGGACAAATTACGGCCAGCCAGGCCTGCATAGGCCTGTTGGCTGCGGGGTGTCGTCAACCAGGGGGGCGTCTCAAGCAACAGGCGCCCATCTTTTCCCAGTATTGACCGCGTTGGCAACTGCAACTCCCGCCACCAGATCACATCGGTAAGATCGCCAAAGGTGCAGACCATCACCAAGCCGGTGCCCTTGTCAGGATCGCCCAAAGGGTGTGCCAGCAGCGGTACGTCCACGTCAAAAATCGGCGAGCGCACGGATTGTCCGAGCCGCGCCTTATAACGAACGTCGTCCGGGTGAGCCACCAGCGCCACGCATGCCATCAGTAGCTCAGGCCGAGTGGTAGCCACCCTCAATGGGGCGCCATCAGCCGTCTCGAAACGGAGTTCGTGATACGCACCCGCGACCTCACGCTCTTCAAGCTCTGCTTGAGCCACGGCTGTCTGGAACGTTACGTCCCACAGGCACGGGGCTTCCTGGCTATACAGTTCGCCACGCTGATAGTTACGAAGCAAAGCGCGCTGACTCGCTCGTTGGGAGCGCTCATCAATGGTGGCATATGAAAGGCTCCAATCAACGGACAAGCCCAGTTGCACGAAGAGTGCACGGAACGCTTGCTCATCAATGGCCGTCAGTTCGTGGCACAACTCGATGAAGTTGCGCCTGCTGATGACAGTAAAGTCACCTCGCTTTAATGGAATGGGCTCAGGTGGCCTGAAACCAGGCTGATAAGCTGCCAGCGAGTCGCAACGTACGCCATAGAAATTCTCGACCCTGCGTTCGGTCGGCAAGCCGTTGTCGTCCCACCCCATGGGGTAGAACACAGCCTTACCTCGCATGCGCTGGTATCGAGCGATGATATCTGTATGGGTATAGCTGAAGACATGACCGACATGCAGCGAGCCTGAGGCCGTCGGCGGGGGTGTATCGATGGAGAACACAGCGTCGCGTTGGGCTGTGTGGTCAAAGGCATACGTGCCTTCGAGCTGCCAACGTTGAGACCAGCGTGTTTCAAGGTTTTCGAGCGAGGGGGTGACAGTTTGATCGTTTAGAACTTCATCACGTTTAACGGTGACATAGCATCCTCCTGTTAATATCAAAGGGCACGACAGTGAGTCGTGCGCCGGGCTGAATTTTATATTGAATCGCCTTTGAAAAGTAAACCCCCTAATCCAGTGAGATCAGTCTGAACAAGGACATCCCTGGTTTTGTTTTAATGGCTCAGCGAAGCCCAAATCCCATTCGTTTCAGCTCTTCCACCAGCTCTTCTCGCCCATGGAGGTTTGCGACACTGCGAAGCCTATTGACCACCTGCTCCGACCACCCGGAAGCCTTCATGCCCTCACGTTGGTAGAAGGCGCCCAAGCGCTCATCGTATTGAGCGACCGCAGCCACATCTGTCGCTGCCGAATAGGTCTCATGGTGCAGCACGGCGCGTTGCGGGAGCCTTGGCTTCACTTCCGCTGGCCGTTCGGTAGAGGGGTGGCCGACACAAAGGCCGAAAACGGGATAGACCTGCGCAGGGAGACCAAGCTCCTTGGCCACGCCTTCAATGTCGTTTCGGATGGCGCCAATGTACACACTGCCCAGCCCCAGCGATTCCAGGGCAACCACGGCGTTCTGAGCCGCCAAGGCGGCGTCGATCGTGCCGAGCAACAGGCTCTCGAGGTAAGGGACGGCTTCCAGCTCCACCTCTTGCTGCTCAGCCACTCGAGCGATCCGGGAAAGGTCAGCAAGCCAGACCAGAAACAGAGGCGCCTGGCGGATATAGGCCTGGTTTCCCGCCAGGGACGAGAGACGCGCCTTGCGGTCGCTGTCCTGAACAGCGACGACGCTCCAGACCTGCAGGTTTGACGAGGTTGAGGCTGATTGCGCCGCGGCGACCAGGGTCTCGAGGGTGCCGTCAGGCAGTGGCTGATCAGTAAAGGCACGAACGCTGCGATGGTCGAGCAGCAGGTCGATCGTCTCGTTCCAGGGCTTGAGGGGCGAGATGTCCGCCGCGCCATAGCGGGCAGCCAGTTTCGATTGGGCGTTGGCTGTCATTCGATATCTCCAAATAGAAATCGAGGCTACCAAATCCCCGGCAGCGCAGCACGCCTCCCGGGGGAAGTTTCATCTACCACGCAAACCAAACCGATCCACACAGGTACGTTCAGTGTGTCAGCCAAACCGCTCACTGACCTGCATGCACCAGGCCGCTCAAAAAGCCGGCGACCAAACGATTGAACACTTCGCCTTGATCATCATGAACATAGTGACTGGCATCCGCCACTTCCACGGCTTGGACGTGCGGGTTGCTGGCGCACATGGCCTGCAGCATCACAGGGGGTAGAAAGTCCGAGCGGCCACCGCGAATGAACAGGCTTGGGCAATCCAATGAGCGCACCGCCGGCCACAAATCAGTGGGTTCGATACTCAGTCGTGCCTCGGCAATCCCTTGCTGATCATGGCGCCAGCCAATCACTCCGTCGCGCTCCTGCATCGAATGCGCCAGCCTTGATTCCACGCCCTCCTCCGACAAACCTGGACGTGAGGCCTTCCAGAATGCACGGGCCGCGTCCCAGCTTTCGAACTGCAATGGCGTCTGGGCCATCTCGCGACGAATACGCGCGGCGCCATCGCCTTGGGTTGAAGATCCGGGGCCGATATCCTCGATCAGCAAGCCCATCAAGCGTCCCGGGTGTTGCCGCGCATACTCGAGGGCGTTGGCGCCGCCCAATGAGTGGCCCAGCAATACAAAACGCTGTAGGCCAACATGCTCGATCAAATCCTCCAGATCCTCGACATACGATTGAGTGTGGTAACTGGCGGGTTCGGCCCAGTCGCTCAGCCCCCGGCCGCGCTGGTCCAGGGCATAGACGCAGTAGCCCTCCCCCAGGGCCTGTACCAGCGACTCCCAGGTCTGTGCATAGGCTCGCAAGCCGTGCAATAGCACCAGGGGCACGCCTGTCGAGGCGCCCCAGCGCAAATAATGCAGGCGCAAGCCCGAACGATTGGTGAAGAAACAGCTCTCAGCAGGCATGGCCTTGCTCCTTTAGAAACGGTCGAAGCGATAAGGGCTCGGGTCAATGATCGGCGTATGCCCACTGACCAGATCCGCCGCGAGATGGCCCGCCGCAGGCGACGTACCGAACCCGTGCCCCGAGAAGCCGGTGGCCACGGTCAAGCCTGGGATCTGCGCTACCGGTCCGATCACCGGGTTGGAATCGGGTGTCACGTCGATAGTGCCCGCCCAGGCATGCGCGATCCTTGCCTGTTCGAACACCGGCCAGGCGGCAATCAGATTGTTCAGCGCGTCGTTGTTGAGCTGCGGATTGGCGGCTGGATCCTGCACCCTGATGCGCTCGAACGGGCTGACACTGTCGGCGTGCCAACGACGTGCCAGCATCAGGTCATTAATAAACGGCTTGCCCAGCGACACATTCAACACGCTGCGTTGCGCACGAAACTGCGGCATATATTGTTTGGCAAGCAACAGGTGATCGAGGGTCAGGAAAGCATCCAACTTACCGCGCTGGGTAATGATGAAACCGCCGTCCTTGTGCTTGCGAAACGAAAAATCCGGGGCGCCGACGGCAATCTGCGTCGGCCCTTCCATCGGTTGGGTACGCAGCACAGAGCAGGTCAAGGGCAAGGTCGGCAACGACACCCCCAGATTGCCCAGAAAGCGACGGGACCACATGCCGCCTGCGAGCAATACGTGATCACAGCGAATTTCACCTTTTTCCGTGACCACGCCACTGACCGCACCTGCGGACATCTGCAGCGTACGCACCGCGCACTGCTCGATGATCACTACGCCCATGGCCATGGCGGCGTTGGCGATGGCGCTGCTGGCCAGCGTCGGTTCCGCACGTGCATCGGAGGGTGTAAAAATACCGCCGGCCCAGTCACCCACGCCGCCCGGCACCAGCGCATCAATCTCACGCTTGCTGAGCAACCGCGAATCCAGCGACAAATGCTCTACCGACTTGAGCCAGCCCTCATGCATTGCCATTTGCGCCGGGGTACGGCCTAAAAACATGATGCCTTCCTGGCGATACCCCACATCCGCCCCTACCCGCTCAGGCATCTGCGCCCACAAGCGGTCAGCGGCCAGGGCCAGCGGTATGTCGGCCGCGTGACGGCTGGTTTTGCGCACCCATCCCAAGTTACGAGATGACTGCTCGGCGGCGATCCGGCCTTTTTCCAGGACCACCACCGCGATATTGCGCTCAGCCAAGGCGAGCGCAGCCGTCAGGCCGATGATCCCGCCGCCAATGATGACGACGGACGTCGCGCTGGGAAACACGGTGGAGGTTGTGACGGGCGCTATTATCGGTGCCATGGTCAAGACTCGGTTAGCGAATTAGGGAAGCCACGCATGCACATCGCCACGTGACGATTATTGCGACAGGCGAATGACGTCGACCTGCGCCTTCGAGGCGTTGCGATACGCAGTCACTTCCAGCTCAACCTTGTAGACCGTCGAGCCCAGTGGCGGGCAGGTAACGGTGCTGGCCGGATCGACACCGCGAAACTTTTCGCCGATCAACCCCATCACGGCCGGCACGTCCTTGGGGTCCTGGATAAACACCCGTGAACACACCACATCGGCCAGGCTCGCATCGACTGCCTTCAGGGCTGACTCGATGTTGGCAAACACCTGGAGAGTCTGCTCCAGGACATCTTCGGGAATCAGCTTGGTCTGCGGGTTACGGCCCGCGGTGTTGGAAACGTAGATCCAGTTGTCCACGGCGACCAGGCGCGAATAGCTGGCCTGGTCTTCGAATGGGGAACCGGTCTTGAGCTTGGTGATTTTTGTCATGTCGAATATCTCGTCAAATGGGATGAAGATGAGGCTTAGCGCAGTACCGGGGTTTCCCACAGGTTCAACGTCACGCCGATGCCTTTTTCGATGGCGTTGCGATACACGACCGTGCCCCAGGCCACGTCTTCGACGGGCATGCCGCCCACCGACATGATGATGATTTCTTCATCGTTTTTGCGGCCTGGTGCGGCCCCGGCGATGATCTTGCCGATGTCCTCGACTTCATCGAGTTGCATCTTGCCCTCGGCAATCATGTCCATGAAGCGCACGCCAATCACCGGCACGTTGTGATGCGCAGGCTTGGGTAACTCTTCGAACCAGGCCTGGTACAGACCGGTGTTGTCCAGCACCTTGCGCACGTCGGGTTCTTCCATGCCTGCGTCCAGCGAGCAGGCCGCCGGCATCGCGAGGAACGCACCTGGCTTGACCCATTCACGCCGCACAATTGGGTAGGTCGACGGGTCACCCGTTTCCCCGGAGCTACAATAAGTAACAAGGTCCGAGTCGCGGACCACCGCTTCAAGGGTGTCGACCACGGTAATCGTGGTGATCTGCGGATAAGTTTCTTTGACCCACGCGATAAAGTTGTCGAGGCTCTTCTGGCCACGCCCCTTGATCTTCAGGGTGTCGATATGCGGGCATACCGCGATGAATGCCGCCAGCGTGGTCTTGCCCATGACACCCGGGCCAAGCAGCCCGACGACTTTCGAGTCCTTGCGTGCCAGGTGGCGTGCGCCCACGCCAGGAATCGCACCGGTGCGGTATGCGGACAACAGGTTGGCCGACATGTGCGCCAACGGCGCGCCAGTGTCGGGATCATTGAGCGTGAACATCAGGATGGAACGCGGCAGGCCTTTTTCGCGGTTGGCGATATTGGAGCCGTACCATTTCACGCCGGCAGTGCAGAAGCTGCCGCCCAGGTAGGCCGGCATCGCCATCATGCGCCGGTCAGCCGTGGGCTTGGGCATGTTCGGGAACGGCGAATCCTGCGGGAAAATCACCATCGCACCATGGGAATCATTGTTCGGGCCGGCCATGCGGTAGTCACCGGCATACAGCAAGCCGAACATCTCCTCCATGGTATTCACGCAGGCCAGCATGTCGGTCACTCCCGCGCGGATCATGTCCTGCTCGGAGAGGTAGATAAAGTCGATTTTTGTAGTTGTAGACATAGTTATTCTCGGACTGAAGGTGATATCACTGCGGTAGGCGCAGCTCCACGCTGTCGAGATCGAGTATCAGGTGGGAGATGTTGGCGGTATTGTAAATTTCGGACATGCCGCTCAGTCTGGTAGGACGATAGTTGGCGCGATAAATGCGTTAAACTTCCCGTAGCGCTGCCTTCCCAAGGTGCAACCATGATCAAACAGAACGTGCCGACTCCCCGGCACCACACCGCGAACGAACAGCCCTGGTTCGTGCTCAACTCTTCACGCTATTCGGTGATGCCTTGCGCACATCCGGCGATCTCGCACTTCTATGCCTTCGATGTGGCGCAATCGGCCAACCTGCTGGCCGTCCCGGACGGCTGCGTAGATATCTTGTTCGACTGTGATGCGACGCGCCCTACCGCGCGGATCTGTGGCACGCCGCTGGTTGCCCAGGCGGTCGAGTTGCACCAGCACCACCATTACTTCGGCGTACGCTTCTCACCGGGCGTTATTCCGGGCTTCGTCAATGTGCTCGCAGAAGAGTTGACCGAACGCGAACTGGACCTGCTGGAGGTCTCCGAGTTCGCCCAACGCATCTTCGAAAGCATCGTCCAGACACCGCTGCTGGGCGATCAGATGCGACTGTTCAACGACTACCTGACCCCACGCCTGATGGGCAAGACCTCGAAACTCACCGCCATGATCATCCAGCAGACGATGCGCCATCGCGGCGATATTCGCGTCCAGCAACTCGAAGACCTCAGCGGCTACACCAGCCGCACCTTGCACCGCCAGTTCAACCAGGACACCGGTATGTCACCCAAGACATTTTGCCGGATCATCCGCTGCCAGGCGGCCCTGGACACCCTCAATACCCAGCACGATGTGTCGTTTTCGCAGTTGGCCCTCGACCTGGGCTTTTCCGATCAATCTCACTTCCTGCGCGACTTCAAGAAACTGGTCAGCACCACCCCCTGCGACTACCAACGCAAGATGACGCAAAACGCCTACAGCGACAGGATCAGCTACGCCTGACCAGGCTGTTGGCAAATAAACCCGCGTCTCCATCGTTTCTCCATAAAACCTCCCATGAAAGCGCATGCTCGTGGTGCACAGTAGCCTTCGTCGTTACAGGGTAATTCGCCATACTGTAATGACCGAACAGCACGACCGAGCCAACCATGACTGAATCGCACCTTGAATCGACGCCAACGGACTTCGCGGATAAACGCCAGGCGTTGATATTGATCGCTGAAGACGAGCCCGAAATCGCCGACATCCTGACGGCCTATCTCAAGCGCAGTGGCTTCCAGATCGCCCATGCCCTGGATGGGCGCCGTGCCCTTGAACTGCATCAATCGCTCAAGCCCGACCTGGTGTTGCTGGACGTGCTGATGCCGAAACTGGACGGTTGGATGGTACTGGCCGAGATCCGCCACCGGGGTACCACGCCGGTGATCATGCTGACCGCCCAGGACCAGGACGTGGACAAGTTGATGGGGCTGCGTATCGGTGCCGACGACTACATTGTCAAGCCGTTCAACCCCGCCGAAGTCGTCGCCAGGACCCAGGCAGTGCTGCGTCGTTCGCTCGATCACGGCTACGGTGCGCGCCAGAGTGTGCTGCGGGTAAATGCCTTTGAAATCGATATCGACAGCCATGAAGTCAATGTGCAGATCGGGGCACATAAGCATTCGCTCAACCTGACAGTGACGGAGTTCAGGCTATTGGCACAACTGGCCAAGGCGCCCAAGCGCGTCTTCAGTCGCGCTGAATTGCTGGCCCTGTGTTCGCCCGAGAGTGACAGCCTGGAGCGTACGGTGGACAGCCATATCAGCAAGTTGCGGCGCAAAATCGAAGACCTGGGTCTACAGGGCGTACCGACCAGTATCCGTGGGGTCGGCTACCGGTTCGGGAACAACCCATGAAGATCGCCAACAGCTTGAGCCGACAGATCATCTTGTCGATGTCTACCGTGGTGCTCTGCGTGATCGCACTGTCGGTGGTCGGTTCCTACGTGTTTTACGCGCTGCTCTGGATGTTCTGGCCGCCGTCGGATCTGGACATGGACGAATGGCTGCCCTCCGGCATGGAGTGGGCATGGATGGCACTGATCACCTGCATCAGCCTGGCGGTGGGGGCCGTGGTGGCGATCAAACTGTCCCGACGCATTCTGATGCCCTTGAACTCGGTCGCGGCCAGCCTGCGCCGCCTTGCCGACGGTGACCTCGATGCCCGGGCGACGGCCTCCGACCGCTCATTGGCTGAGGCCTCCCTGTTAGTGGATGACTTCAACAGTATGGCTAAACGCTTGAAACGCATGGCTGAAGAACAATCTTTCTGGAACGCCGCGATTGCGCACGAACTGCGCACCCCGCTGACCATCCTGCGTGGCCGCTTGCAAGGGTTGGCAGAAGGCGTGTTCACGCCGGACCAGGCGCAGTTCTACAGCCTGCTGAACCAGGTGGAAGGCCTGACGCGCCTGATCGAAGACCTGCGGGTCGTGGGCTTGGCGGACAACGGCTACCTCGAAATCCAGATCCAAAGTGCCAACCTGGCCGAGGAAATCGAGGCAGACGCCCGCCTGTTCGAACCAGGCCTTCTTGCCGCCGGGTTCGTGCTGCATCTGGACCTGCTCGAACGGCCCATCCAGTGTGATCCGGCCAGGATCCGCCAAGCGTTACTGGCCATGCTGGACAACCTGAAACGGCATGCAACCCCAGGCAATGTCACGGTGCGCCTGAGCAGCCAGGATGGCCTGAATGCCCTGAGTGTCGAGGACGAAGGCCCAGGGATTGAAGAAGCGTTTGCAGCGCACATCTTTGAGCCGTTCCAGCGCGGGGAAAGCTCGCGATCCCGCGCCCAGGGTGGCAGCGGCCTGGGGCTCGCCGTCGTGCGCGCAATTGCCCTGTCCCATGGGGGCAGCGTGACCTGCCGGAACCTGGACAACGGCGGCACCTTATTCGAACTGAGCTGGCCCGACCAACTGGTCGCCATCTAAACCCAACCGTCCCGGGTGACGACATGCGCTTGTCTATTTTTAGAGTCAATAGCGTTCAGCAGTACCGCCACTTTGCCTTACTCGACACACAGGGACGCTGTATCGCTTTCAAGAGCTGCGAAGGGACTCCACAGAACGGCGAATGGGTGCAAGTCAACGAAGTCAACCTGGCCTGGTTGTACAAGGCGCTGCCTGCGCACGCCTTGGCCAAGTCAAACACCCGCACTTTGTAGTTCAGCCTGGGATTGCATGTATGTCTACTAACTATCGCGATCGAAACTTGATTGACGTGACCCTGCTTGAAGACTCCGTACGGCTCTATAGCGCGAAGCTCAGGAGGCTGCAACGTTTCTGGATTCCCCTGCAGAAACAGGCGCCCCGGCTGGTGCTGTCACTGTGGATCCTCGGTGTTATCGCCTCGCTGGTCAGCCAGTCCTATTACCACTGGCTGTTTACCGCGCCTGCCATTTGCCTGCTGATCATCCTGGAAATCGTTATCGAAGAAGTGCAGATCGACTTGTTACTGATGACCGAGGAGACGCGTTATCTGCTCGACGTCACCCACGGTCTGTATGCCGGAACCCTGAGTTCCCACCCCCGTACTTTGCACAAACCAGGTGGCCCATGCCCTCCGTCACACCTCCACTACTGATTGAGCACAGCCGCAAGCTCGGTCAACAGTCCGCCAGCCAGACGCTCAAGGCGATCGCCAAGGCCTATCCCGGTAAGTTGTTTTGTACCCTGTCGCTGGTGGCGTTGGAAAACGCGCTGCTGCTGGCCTACCCGTTGTTTGCTGGGTTTGCCGTAGACGCCATGCTCCGTGGCGACGCCGGCAACGCCTTGTTCTATGCCGCCGTGGTGTTGGGCTTCTGGGTAGTGGGCGCGGCCCGACGCGCCCTCGACACCCGCACCTTTACGCGTATCTACGCTGACCTTGCGGTACCGGTGATTCTTAACCAGCGCCTGCAACGTCATAGCACCTCGAAGGCCGCCGCACGGGTGGTATTGGCACGGGAATTCGTCGATTTTTTCGAAAAACACGTGCCCACGATTGCCACGGCGCTGGTCTCGATCATCGGCGCGGCCGCGATGTTGCTGGTGATTGAGCCTTGGGTCGGCCTGGCGTGCCTGGTGGCGCTGGGGCTGTGTCTCGCGGTGGTGCCAGGCTTTGCGCGGCGCAACCAGCGCTTGCATGAGCGCTTGAACAACCGCCTGGAAAAGGAAATCAGCCTGGTGGAAAAGGTCGGTGCCCACACCTTGCGCCGTCACTATCAGGTGCTGTCACGGCTGCGTATCTGGCTGTCGGACCGTGAGGCCATCGCCTTCCTCACCATCGGTATCCTCGCGGCCTTGCTGTTTGTGGTCGCCATCAGCCAACTGGCACTGGCGCCTGCGGTGAAGGCCGGGCATATCTATTCGGTGATGACTTACCTGTGGACGTTCGTCAGTTGCCTGGATGAAGCCCCCAGCGTGGTCGACCAATTGGCTCGGCTCAAGGACATCGGCAAACGCGTGGATCCGGGGTTGGATGAGGCGTCTACCTGATCCTTCGTCTGTTCAGACGATCGCCCGCTGGGTTTCCGACGGTGACTGGCCAAACAGTGCGCGGTAATGCGCGGCAAAGTGGCTCAGGTGGAAAAAGCCCATCGTCACCGCTACGTCGCCGACGTTTTGGCTGCAGGCCGGCGTAGCGATCAGGCGTCGACGCACCGCATTCAGGCGCAGGTTTCGCAGGTACTCAACCGGGCGCATGCCGGTCACCGCCTGGAAACTGTTCTGCAGGGTCCGCCGGCTCACCCGCAGCTGTTCGCACAGGTCGAGAATGCTCAATGGCGTATCGCCGCTGGCATCGATCAACTCCTGACTACGCTTGACCAGGTAGGCACTCACGGCGAAATTGCCGCGCCGGCAACGCACCTCATCGGTGGCGTTGCTGAACAGGTCCAGGAAGGCGCCAAGCAGTTCGTCTTCGAGCATCTTTTCGGCGCTCGTGCTGATAGCCTCCGTCTGTTGCAATAGGTGACGAAACAGTGGGTAGATACGCCGCCGTATCCGCAGCAGTAACGCATCGTCCACGCAAATCTGAGAACGGGTGGTTATGCGTTTGAGCTGGTCACTGGACAACTCGAAGGCCGCCAGTTTGGCAAAGCGTACGGTGTCGACGTTAAGCGCGAAGAAATCTGTGCCTTCGGGCGCATGCAACACAAACTCCTCGCCGTCACGCAACAGCACCACGTTGTGCGCCCCCACCTGCTGCCCCTGTACGACCGGCGCACTGCCCAGCGACATGGCCACGCACAGTCGCCCTGTGGGGGCAAAACCGCGCTGCACCACGCGTTTGTCCAGCACTTCCTGGAAGATCTGAAAGCGCTCGGCAGACAACTGGCGCAGCCCGCTCGTCAGGCAACCACGCCCCAGTTGGTCATACACTTGCCGCCAGCCCTGGATGGAGCCGGCATGCAGTTGAGGGTCATTGAAGGTTCGAACTTCAGCAAGCATGGTCGTCGTTCCTCGGGGGCCCCGTTGTCGTCATTGGCCTGAAGGGGACTGAAGTCATCCTTGACGGCAGCGATGGTTCACACCGCGGTTTTGTCCGTGGTGAAAAGCAAAGCCAGTTCCGTGCCAAACATATGCAGGCGGTACGTGGCAGGCTGGATATCCATCGGCGCCAGCAACGCACCGGACAGCACCACCTGCCCGGCCTCCACCGGCTGACGGTCGGCCAGCAGGCGGCGAATCAGCCAGCAAAGGTTGGTCAGCGGCGGGTCCTCGCGGCCCTCGGTATCGCCTTCGCCACAGAGCGCGCCGGTACATTCGAGGCGGTACGCCACATTGGCGTGCTTGACAGGGTCGAACGCGATTCTGGGGCCCAGGCAATAAAGGCCCGCCGCCGCGTTATCGGCGAGAAAGGCCCCCACCCCGAACGTCCAACCCTGCCAACGGCAGTCGGCAATCTCGAACGCCGGTGCCACCTCGGCAATCGCGTCCAGGATCTCCTCATCGCTGTACTCGCCCGGCGCCAGGCTGCGCCCCAACACAATCGCCACCTCGATCTCCAGCTTGGGCTGGATCAACCGCGACAGCGCCACCGCTGTGTTCGGCTGTACGCACATCTGGTCGGTCAGGCCGCCATACACCGGTTCGTCAATGCCGAAGCGCCGTTGCGCGGCGCTACCGGCGAAGGCGATCTTCCAACCGCTCAGTTGTTCGCCCGCGGCCTGGCGCAAAGCCAGCCCCTGGCGTTGCAGCGCGTACCCGGCGTTCAGGTCCAGCGCCTCGGGGGGGAGCGGCGCAATGGCTTGCACCCTGCGTGTGGCCTGGTCCAACTGGCTCAATACGCGATGATCGGCAGTCATGACAGCTGCTCCGCTAACTTGCGCAACACCGATTCAAGCCGCTCAGGCGTGGTAATGGCGGCGACAAACCGATCCGGACGCACCACAACGACGCAATCGCGCACCCTCGAGAACCATTCGCCGAGGCGGTTATCCACGTCCTCCACGCTGATGGCATCCGTGGCCGTCAATGGCTGGTTGCGCCCCATACCACTGCGCGAACGGTTGACCTGGATAAAGCGCGTGTCCCAGCGTGCCCAGAACGTGGCCATTTCTTCGCTCAGTTGCGCGCGCGGATTGACCCGATAACCCAGCACCGCATAGGAATTGCCAAGCACATCATCAAGACGCCGACGCTGCCCCTGGGCATCTTCGATATACGGCTGCACAAACAGCTGGCCGACCAGGTCGTCTTCGCGCAGTTCGGCACGTTCGTGATAGACCAACCCTTTGGTGATGGTGGCCTTGGGTTTGAACTTGAACTCCAACAGGTGCGAGCGCAGGTTATCTACGCTGTTCACCGCCTGGAACAACCAGTCACGCACGCCGGCCATCAACGGGTTGGTCAGCCCCAGTACCGTGCCCATATTGTCGGCCAGGGCGACCAGTTCGGTGGCGTGCCCACGACGTTCCTGGTCATAGGTGGCGAGGATCCCATGGGCAGCGCGCCCGTGGATGATCGCCGCCAGTTTCCAGGCCACGTTGGCCACGTCACGCAGCCCGGAATTGAGGCCCTGCCCGGCCCACGGTGGCGAAATATGTGCGGCATCGCCCACCAGCGCCACGCGCCCTTGGACGAACCGCGCCGCCACGCGGGAATGGTGGGTGTAGGCGCGGATACGGATGATGTTCAACGTGTCCACCGCGTCGCCGATATGCCCACGAATCAGATCGCGGATGGTGCTCTCTTCGCACATCTTCGCCTCGTCTTCGCCCTCCATCAGCATGAACTCCCAGCGCCGCTGCTGGTACGGCAGGTAGATGCATACGAATGGCCGCTGCGGGTCAGCGTGCAGCGCGGTATAAGGCGCATCCAAGGTGTCATTGGCGGTGTCGACCACTACCCATTTTCGCGCATGGGTCAGACCGATCAGTTCAACACCGAGCTTTTTGCGTACGGTGGAGCGCCCGCCATCGGCGCCGATCACATAATCGGCGCGCAGTTGGTAGACCTCGCCCTGGGCATCGCGCACCTGCAAGGTCACGCCCTCCCCATCCTGCTCCAGCTCGAGCATTTCATGGCCTTGGCGCAACACCACACTGCTGCGCTGCCCGAGCGTTTCGCGCAGCGTGCCTTCGAGCAACTGCTGCATGAAGATGTTGCGCATCGGCCAGCCGTAATGGGCGGTACTCGGTTTGACCTCGGCAAAACACACGCCGCGTGCGTTGTAATAGCGCAGCGGCACATCGCAGATCATGTCGCGCACCGCCAGTTCAGCGATGCCGATTGCCTGGAGAACGCGCAGCGCTTCATCATCCATGCCCACCGCGCGGGGGTAAGGCAATATGCAGTCGGCAAGCTCAAGGACGACGCAGTCGACACCGTACATTCCCATATAGTGCGCGGCCGTAATGCCGTTGGGGCCACCGCCCACGATGACAACTTGGGTCTTCTCCTGCTTCATCGCTATTCACCGCTTTTTTTGTTGTGGTTTGAGTCCAGCACCGCTTGATCCTGCGCGCTTATCAGTGCAGACCGTCAAGGCCTTTTACGTCTTCGGCTTTCAGGCCGCCCAAGCGTGCATGCAGGCGTCCGCGCGTGGCGAAGGCCCAGATCACGACGATCTCATCCGGCGAAGGACCGTCGCCGAAGGTCAGCGAGAAACTGTCGTAGTGCGAGCGCACGTACAACGCGTCCTTGTGCGCCAACGGCACGTCGATGGTCGAACCTGGGCCACCACGCTTGCCGGTGGACGGCACCCACGATTTGCCGCCGCCCAGCGCGACGCGAATCGGATCGGCGGCCGGGTTGGTCAGGAACGCATTACCGTGCTCGTACTCGCCTGCGCTGCCCACCAGGATAGCCTTGCCATAGCTTTGAATCTGGCGCGAACCGGCCAGTGCCTGGATGCGCCGGCCAAACTCTTGACCCAACAGCGGCGACGGCTCGATCAATTGCGACAGGTCTTCACTGTAGCGGCCGGCATATGGGTTGGCGATCACAGCAGCGACGGCGTATTTGAACACCGGCTCGCCATCGGCCAACTGCCCGGTTTCATTGGCCAGGGTCTCTTCAACGAAGCTGTACCATTTGCGGATGTGATAGCTGGCGAAATTTGCGGTTTTCATCAGTGTGCCTCTGTTCAAAGGGGTTCGAGTGGATCAAGCGTGATGTTGCGACTCGGCGCACCGGCGGCCTTGAAGCGGGCCTTGCCACACGCATCGTCATGCTCGGTTTCAAGAAAGAATTCCATGCGATTGCAATCGGGGTCGTTGAAATACAGGCCGTTGCCGATTTCGTGATCGGTGATCTTCACCACCTCGACGCCCTTGCTCAGCAACATCCCGTACAGCTGACGCAAGGTTGTCATGTCCCCGGCGATTTCCAGGCCATAGTGTTGCAACCCGAGCCCACCTTGATGGGCACCCGGTTCGGCACGAATCAAGGCGATATCGTGGTGCTTGCCCCCAAATGCCATCATGACCCAGCTCTCGCCTCGGGCACTTTCGTGCATGCCCAGGATGTCGGCGTACCAGCGTGCCGATACGTCAGGGTCACTGACCCAGAGCGATAAGTGAGTACGCAGGATCTCGACCTTCATGGCGGTATTCCTCAGTGTTTTTTGACGATGGATTGGTGCCCGGACTTGATCTGCGCAACCGCAGGCGTCCAGAGCACATCAGCGATCTCGCTGAATTCCCGCCAATGCTTCTGCCAGCCGTCACCGCCGTTGTCGGAGGTGAACAAATGCCCGTACTTGGTGCCCGCCACGATCTGGCGCGGGTTGGCCGGGTTGAAGGCAATCGCCCAGACGCAGGAGTTGGGCTGCTGTGGCAGCGGCAGCACGGTCCAACTGAGCGCGGCATCACGGGAGACCAGAATCTTGCTGGTGGTGCCCGGCGTACCGTCGGAAATACTCAGGTACAGCTCGTTCTGTGTGCCCAACGGCGCGTTCATGGCGCGTATGTAGTACAGGCCGAAGGCTTCCCGGCCGATAATGCCGGTCCAGGTCAGTCCTTCATCCAGGCTGCGATAAACCGCATTGACACAGACCACCACGATGACTTTCTCGCCGTGGTTGGGCAGTACCAGGATGTTGTGGATGTCCGAGTTGTAGTCCCACAGCAGCCGGTCATCGATGCGTGCCCAACTGTCACCGCCGTCGCGGGAATGAAACAACCCGCCCTCCTCCAGGCCGAACCACACCTGGTTGCGGTCGGTGGGGTCATAGGCGAAGGCCAGCAGGCGTGGACGGCTGACGCCGTCGCAGAACTCGGGAATCTCCACCGGGGCGCGATCCCAGCTGGTGCCGCCGTCCAGGGTGCGCCAGAGCACAGCGCGCGAAGGCGCACCCGTGCCGACGAAAATCCGCTGTGCATCCTGGGGATCCACCGCCACCTTCCAGACGGTCTCGCCGTTGAACGGTGAGTCGACCTGCTGCCAGTGCCCGCCGGTGTCATGGCTGACGCACAAACCGATATCGGTGCCGGCATAGATCACTTCCGGCGCGTCGGGGTGCATGCTCAACGAACGGGTGATCGCGTCGAACTCCAGGTCCTGCCCCAGGCCCAGGCGATGCCAGCTCTTGCCGTCGTCGGCACTGCGGATCACCGCTTGGCCGACGGTGGCGACTAAAAGGGTTCCGTTACTCATCACAGATGCTCCTCAGATATAGATGCCACGGGTCAAGCCACCGTCGATACCGATGGACTCGCCCGTCACAGCGGCGGCCTTGGGCGACGCGAGGAAACCAATCAACCAGCCCATTTCAATCGGTGCCAGGGTGCGGCGAATCGGCGTTGCGTCGATGTAGGCCTGTTCGACCTGCTCCGCAGTCTTGCCTTGCTTGACCGCTTCGCGCTCGTACAGCTCTTGGATATGCGGGGTGTCCACCACGCCAGGGTGAATCAGATTGACCGTGATGCCCGAAGGGCCGAGCTGGTCGGACAAGGTTTTAGTCATATGCGCGATCGCCAGGTTGCGCATGCCCGACAACACCTTGCTGCTGCGCCCGGTGAGCCCGCCGATGTTGATGATGCGACCGAAGCCGCCCGCCTTCATGTGTGGGGTCACGGCCTTGGCGCAACGGAAGTAACCGATCACCTTGGTGTTGAGATCCGACAGCAGCTCATCGTCGCCGGCATGCTCGATGTCATTGCGCACGACACCGGACGGCGCCGCGGCACCGTTGACCAGGATGTCGATACGGCCGAAATGCGCGTACGCCGCCTCGACCATCTCCGACACAGCCTTCATGTCATTGGTGTCGCAGAACAGCGGCAGTACTTCATTGCCGGTCTGTGCGCTGATTTCTTCGGCTGCCAGTTGCAGGAACGCCATGCGCCGCGCGCAGATCACCACCTTGCAGCCTTCCTCGGAGAGAAAACGTGCGACTTCCTTGCCGATGCCCATACCACCACCGGTGACAATGGCCACGCGGCCTTTCAATTCCAGATCCATAGCAATTACCTCTTGTGATTATTCAGTTCAGGCCAGATCGACAAACACACTCTTGGTCTCGGTGTAGGCATCGATCACGTTTTTACCCATCTCCCGGCCCCAGCCGGATTGCTTGTAGCCGCCGAACGGCGATGCCGCGTCGACCACGTTCCAGCAGTTGATCCACACTGAGCCAGCCTTGAGCTGCGCCGCCACGCGGTGTGCCGAGCGCAGGTCGCGGGTCCACAGGCCGGCCGCCAGGCCATATGGCGAATCATTGGCGCGCAGCACCAGGTCGTCGATTTCGGTCCAGCTCATGACGGTCAGCACCGGCCCGAAGATCTCTTCGCGGGCGACACAGGCACGCTCGGCGCGGTCAAGAAAAACGCTGGGCGCAATGAAGTGGCCGCGCTCCAGGTGGGCTGGGCGATCGCCACCGCAGATCAGTTCGGCGCCCTCCTCCTGGCCGCGTTGCAGGTAGCCCTTGACCGTGCTGAGTTGGCGCCCCGATACCAGCGGCCCCATGCTGCTGGCCGGGTCCAGGCCGTTGCCGAGCACATGGGCGGCGGCATGCCGCTCAAGCTCTTCCAACACCTGGTCCAGCACGCTGGCGTGCACGTACAACCGCGAGGCCGCGGTGCAGACCTGGCCCTGGTTGTAGAAAATCCCATCGGCGGCACCTTTGGCGGCGCGCACGATATCGGCGTCCGGCAAGATGATGTTCGGCGACTTGCCGCCCAGTTCCAGCGAGACTTTTTTCATGTTGCTGGTGGCCGCTTGCGCGATCAGCCGGCCGACCTGGGTCGAGCCGGTAAAGGCAATCTTGTCGATGTCGGGATGCTGGGCCAGCGGCGCGCCTGTTTCGGCGCCAAGGCCGGTGATCAGGTTGACCACCCCGGCCGGGAACCCGGCGGTCTCGATCAACTGCACCAAGCGAATCGCCACCAGCGGCGTCTGTTCGGCAGGCTTGAGCACCGCCACGCAACCGGTCGCCAACGCTGGGCCGAGCTTCCATACACACATGTTCAGCGGGAAGTTCCACGGCACGATCAGCGCACAGACCCCTACCGGCTCACGCAAGGTGTAGTTGAGCATCGGCGCGCCGCTGGCCGGCGATACCGGCAGCGTGCTACCTTCGATCTTGGTCGGCCAACCGGCGAAGTAACGCAGGATGGTTGCCGCACTGGCGGCTTCACCGCGAGCGGCAGCGATAGGCTTGCCGTTCTCCAGGGTGATCAACTGCGCCAGCTCCTCGCGGTGCTGGTCCAGCAGGTCCGCCAGGCGGAACAGCAACAGGCCGCGCTGGGCGGGAGACTGCAGCGCCCAGGCGCCGGTGAATGCGGCGCGAGCCGCGGCGACCGCTGCATCCACGTCACGCGCATCGCCTTGGGCGACTTCGGTCAGGGTTTCTTCAGTCGCCGGGTTTTCCACGGCAAACCGTCGGCCAGCGGCCGCGTCCTGCCAACTGCCGCCGATAAACAAGCGGCCCGGTTGGGACAGAAAGGCCTGGACAGCGGGTAGCACTTCGAACTGTTTCATCATCGACTCCTTCACAGCGCCATTTCGATCAGGCAAGGACCACCGTCGGCCTTGGCATTGGCCAGTGCCCGTTGCAGTTCGGCATTGGTTTGCACCGTGCAGGCCGGTACGCCGTAGCCTTTTGCCAGGGCTTTCCAGTCAATGCGCGGGCTGTCGAGCACGGTCAGGCGCAGGGCTTGCGGGTCCATTTCGGTCATGCCGAAACGACGCAACTCGTTCTGCAAAATCGCGTAGCGATGGTTAGCGGCAATCAGGATCACCACCGGCAACTGCTCGCGGGCGATGCTCCACAGGGTTTGGATGGTGTACTGCGCACTGCCGTCCGATTGCAGGCAGAACACGCTATTGCCGCGTTCCGCCAAGGCGGCGCCGAACCCCACCGGAATACCCTGGCCAATCGCGCCACCGGTATTGGTCAATACCCGATGCCGCGCGGCACGGGCGGAGGCGGTGAAGAAGGGATAACCGCAGGTGCCGCCTTCAACCGAGACAATGCTGTCGTGGGGCAGTGACGCGGCCAGCACTTGGCCGATGGACTGCGGCGTCAACTCGGCGTGGCCGGGCGGCAGTTCGATACCCTCCGGGGTCGGTACGTAGGCGGGTGCATCGAGGGCATCGGCCAACGCCGTCAGCGCGCCGGCGACATCGTCACCGACTTCGGCCAACGTCAGCAGGCGCTCACGTTCGGCGAGGCGCGACGGGATGCCTTCGTAGCCAAAGTAACTGATGGGCTCGGGCACGCCAGCACACACGACCAGGTCGTACTGCTCAAGAATTTCAATCGCCACTTCCGGGAAATACGGCAGGCGATCCAGATCCGGCAAACCACCGCCACGGTAGCTCAGGCGCGGAAAGGTCTCGGCAAACAGGCGTACACCCGGCAGTTGCGCCAGGCGCCCCGCCGCTTCCAGGCCCGCAACCGACAAACCCTCATCGCCGACGATAAACACCAGCCGCTTGCCGTCACGCAATGCCTGCGCCACGGACTCGACCCGGTCACCGGCAAATCGGCGAACCGGCGCGCACAACGGTGCGAACACACCGTTGTGCGTCACCGCGTGAGCTTGCAGGTCCATGGGCAAAATCAAACTGGCGATCTGACCTTTGGCCTGCCACGCCGCGCGTACCGCTTCCTGCAAATCCTCACCGATACCTGCCGCCGTGCGCGAGGTGCGCACCCAGCCCGAGACAGTGCCGGCCAAGGCCTGGATGTCACTCGCCAACGGTGGGTCGTAGTTCACATGCCATGAGGCGTGATCGCCGATGACGTTAACGATGGGTGTATTGGCTCGACGCGCGTTGTGCAGGTTGGCGATGCCATTGGCAAAGCCGGGGCCCAAGTGCGTCAGGGTCATCGCCGGCTTGCCGGCGATACGGCCATAGCCGTCCGCGGCGCCCGTGCAGACCCCTTCGAAAAGCGACAGCACCGGCTTGAGAGCAGGTGCGCTGGCCATGGCGGCCACCAGGGGAATCTCGGTGGTCCCGGGGTTGGCGAAGCAGTACTCGATACCGCTTGCCGCTGCCGCATTCACTATCAGTTGCGCACCATTCATTTTCAGCCCTCTTGCTTGAGCATTTGCAGTGATGAGATTTATCACACAAAAGCCTACGAGCAACAAGCATTTTATTAGTGTATTTCTCAATAAATGAGATAAATGCAATTTTAATCGGGTAAAACACCTGCCCAAGATTGCGTTTTTCTCTCACTGAGGTAGTGTTGCTCCAGCGCTTGGGGCTCGCGTGGGTGGCCGGATCCCTGCCGGTACGCAACAACCGCCCTTCCCTTTCTTTTAGGAACACAATGAGCAGCCTGAGCAAATTGCTGAGTATCCTGGACCTGTTTGGTCCACAGACGCTGAAGATCGAACCCGACACCATCGCCGAGCGCATGGGCCTGTCACGAGCAACCGTGTACCGCTACGTCAAGGACTTATGTGACGCCGGTATGCTCACCCGCGTGGACGCCGGCAGCTACGGCCTGGGGCCGCGTGTGATTGAGCTGGATTGGATGATGCGTCAGTACGACCCGATCCTTATCGCCGGACGCGAGTTGATGCACGAGCTGTCCGCACAAACGGGCCTGGCGGTGTTTGCCAGCGTGTTTTACGACGGGCGCATCATCAACACCTATATCGCCGAACCCACCGACACCTATCATTTTGCGTTCGGGCGCGGGCAACCGTTGCCGTTTTTCCGCGGGGCGCAATCGAAGGTTCTGATCGCCTTCCAGAAAGGTCGCCGCCTGCAACGCTTGTTCGACGAGCACATGGCCAACGACCCGGACAGCCCGTATGACTGGGCAAGCTTCTCCAAGGCCGCGAAAAAAATCCGCAAGGACGGTTACTGCCTGACCCATGACGAACTCAACCTGGGCCTGACCGGTATCGCCGCGCCGATCATCCAGGCGGACCTGGACGAGGTGGTCGGCAGCCTGTCCGCCGTCGGCAGCAGCCAGAGCTTCAAGCTGCTGCGCCAGGAAACCGTGATCGAAATGGTCATGGATACCACCCGGCGCATTGCCGAAAACATGCGCAACCCGCCGAGCAGCACCACGGCCTAGCCCGTTACGCTCAGAACGGTACGGCCACCGACAACTGGCTATACAGGTTGGTGCCATTGCCGCCGACTTGATTGCCACCGGTGGTCGAGTCCTGGTTGGGTTTGTAGAGCCCCACCAGCGGGGTGATGATCAAGTGCGGGTTGACGGCCCACTCGGCATACACGTCCAACTCGCGGCCATCCAGGTTCAGCGCATTGCTTTTACGCACGGTGGCGTAATCGAAATACAGTGCGCCCAGGCTCAGGTTCTCCAGTGGGGTTGCCTTCAACCCGACATGGTGGATGCGCGTATTGGTGTTGAACGGCCCGGCGTAATTACCGGCCACTTCGCCCTGGAACCAGGTGCCGTAGCCCGTGCTCAAACCGGTGAACAGCGCGTCCCAGTTCTGTGAATAGCGGGTGTAGCGATAAGTCACCTTGGGGGCCCAGGCGGTATCCGCGAAGGTGTAGCCGGCTTCGCCGTACCAGGCCTTCTCAGGCCCCGTATCCTTGTCCTGCCAGGCGTACTCGAACGCCAGGCTGACGTTCTTGATACCTGCATCGCCTTCACCGCGCACGCTGTAGATGTTCATGCCCTTGCGCTGGCGCTGAAAGTCGCTGGCCCATTGATCGTTCACGTCGAGGCCATGCACCCAGGTCAAGCCGAGCGTCCCCGGTTGGGCGGTGTAATCCAGGGTGCCGGCGGCCAATTCGGTCTCGGCCTGGATGCGGTTGTCCGACTTGAGCCACAACACGCTGCCATGCAGGCCATCCTGGCCACCCAGGCGCAACACGGCGGTCTGATCGAACGAGTGCCGGGCCGCCAGGTAGTAAGCGCCACCACGGTTCAAGCTGCCATCGGCCGGGCCCTTGCCCGGATTCAGGCCGTCATCGTTGATCAGGAACCCTCGACCGACCTTGACCACTTGGCGTCCGCCGGAAATATCCACGCCGTCTTTGCCCAACAGCGGAAACAGATCACCGGAGCGCCAGCCCAGGTAGGCGTCTTCAACCGTCGTCTTACGCTCGGTGCCCAGGCTGTTGCCGCCTGGATCCCCATCGCCCCACGTGGCGGAGCTGACCAGGGCGAAAGCCCCGTACGCGGTGCCATTCCCGCCCAAGGCCTGGTCAGCGCTCAAGCCGTACTTGATAAAGCCCTCGCGCCAACTGGAACCGCCCGGCGCGCCATCGTAGTTGTAGCGGCTGTTGAACTGACCGTACACCGCCGTCATGTTGGCGTTGAGATGACGACTGTCATCGCTGTACAGCTCATAAGCGTGCACTTGATTGATGGCGCCAAGCGTCAACAAGCACACCAGTGTGCGACCGAATAGGGGGCGACGTGCTGGATCGTACATGGTTCAAACGCCTTGTTCGTCAGCGCGCTTGCGCACAAACAACAGTTGCTGGCCGGTGAACTCCAGCAGCCCCTCAAGGCCGAACTCGACGCCAAACCCCGACATCTTGCTGCCGCCAAACGGCGTGTTCGGCTGGATCTGTGCGTGGCAATTGACCCACGCAACCCCGCTTTCCAGGCGACTGGCCAAGGCCTGGGCCTGCTCGGTATCCGGTCCCCAGACCGATCCGCCGAGCCCCATGTCACCGGCATTGGCGCGGCGCAGCACATCCTCCACGTCCCGGTAAGCAATCAAGGGCAGCACGGGGCCAAACTGTTCCTCGTCCACCAGGCGATGCCCGTCGGTAACGTCCGCAACCAGCGTGGGCGGATAAAAAAACCCAGGCTTATCCAGGCGCGCACCGCCGCACAACACCCGTGCACCGTTTGCCCGCGCGTCGGCGACCAATGCCTCCACCAGTTCCAGTTGCTCAAGGTTCTGCACGGGCCCGAAGGTCACACCGGCCTCCAGACCATCCCCCACCACCTGGCGCGCGGCAATGTGCGTCAGCGCATCGGCAAAGGCCTGGTACTGCGACTCGTGGATATACAGGCGCTTGAGGGCCGCGCAGGTCTGGCCCATGTTGAGAAAGGCCGCCTGGAAGATTTCCTCGGCCACCGCCTCCACCGACGTTCCTGGCAATACGATTGCCGCATCGTTCCCGCCCAGCTCCAGGGTCAGGCGCTTGAGGTTGCTGGCGGCGCCACGCATCACGCTCTGCCCGGTAGCGGTAGAACCGGTAAAGACAATCTTCTGGATACCGGGGTGCGAGGTGATCGCGCTGCCGAAGCCCTGCTCACCGGTCACGCAGTTGATCACGCCCTGAGGCACGTGACGGGCAATGATTTGCGCCAGACGCAAGGTGCTCAGCGGCGTCAGGCTCGACGGTTTGCTGATCACGCAGTTGCCGGCACGCAGCGCCGGCATGATGTGCCAGACGGCGATCATGAACGGCCAGTTCCAGGGTGTGATCGACGCCACGACACCCAAGGGTTTACGGTGCAGTTCGACGCGTTGCGTGGGGGTTTCCTCCACCAGTTCCACCGCGATCTCCTGAGCGGCCGCGTAGCGGGTCCAGGCGGCAGCTCCCATGACCTCGGAAAACGCCAGCTCCAGCGGTTTGCCTTGCTCCAGCACAATCAGCCGGGCCAGTGAATCGGCCTCCTGCTCGATATCCGCCGCAATCGCCAACAAACGCTCACAGCGGTCAGGGTGGCTGCTGTGGCGCCAGCTTTTGAATGCCTGCTGCGCGGCGTCGACTGCCTGGTCGAGTTGCCCCAGGGATCCTGCCGGGCATTGGGCAAATGCGACACCCGTGGCCGGGTTGATCACGTCAAACTGACCTTGTTCGCCGGCCACTTGAGCGCCATCGATGAGCATCTTGTAGTTGTGCATTTGAAACCTTCCTTTCACGTGCAGACCCACCCTGTCGAGCAACGACAGGCGGTAATTGTCTGATTAACTGGAGCGTTCTTAGAGCTTGTGGCTGCCCAAGGCGAGAAACCGTTGCGGGGAGATCCTTCGCAGCCGCGCGGCGAGCACGATGCCGATGATCAGGGCCGCGGGAATAATCGCGCAGAGGCTGTATGACAGCAGTTGGCTGGCACCGGTCAGTACGTCGAAATGCACCACCGCCAGCACCAGCACCAGGAACAACGCCAGGCAGGAGAAACCGGGCAGGATACGTCCGCGCAAGAGCCCGACGTTAAGCTCGGGATGGCGATGGAAGTAGACGCACACCGCCACAGAGGTCAGTGCCATCAGCAAAATCACGCACAGCGTGGCCAGGTTGGACAGCCAGGCAAACAGTTGCAGGATCGGATCGGCATCCATCGCGGCGAAAATCATTACCACCACCGCTGCGATCAGGCTCTGCAACGCCGAGCCCATATGCGGGCTCTGGTGCACGCGATGGGTCGTGCCCAGCAGGCTGTGCAACAAGCCATCACGGCCGATGGCATAGAAGTAACGCGCGGCGGCATTGTGAAAGGCCAACAGGCCGGCATAGATACTGACCATGAACAGCACGCGAATGATCTGGGTCAGTTGCGGCCCGACAAAGTGGTCGGACATGCCGTAGATAAACGTGGTCGGGTCCTGCAAGGATTGCAGCAGCGGCACGATCTTGTCCGAACCCACGCCCACCACCATCGACCACACCGACAACGCGTAGAAACCACCGATCAGCAACACCGAACAGTAGGTGGCAATCGGAATGCTGCGCTTGGGGTCCTTGGCCTCTTCGCCGTAGATGGTCGTGGCCTCGAAGCCGATAAAGGCAGCGAAACAGAACAACAGGCCGATTGACGGCGTGCCACTGAACACATGGCTGCTGCTGAACGAATCAAGGTTGATGCCGTTGTCGCCGCCAGACTTGAGAATGGCGAAGTCCAGGACCAGGATCGCCAGGTACTCGGCGATCACCACCACCGACAGCACCCGCGCCGACAGGTCAATCTTGCGATAGCCCAGGATCGCGATGCTCGCCATCGCCATCAGCGAGTAAGCCCACCAGGGCAACACCAGGCCAAAGGCGGCTTCCATGGTGCCGCTGACCACCCCGCCGAACATCCCGTACAACCCGACCTGCAGGATGTTGTAGGCAAACATCGCCAGCACCCCGGCGGCACCGCCCGCCAGGCCACCCAGGCCTCGGGACGTGAACGCGTAAAAACCACCGGCATTGGTCACGTGGCGCGACATGGTGGTGTAGCCCACCGAGAACGCCAGCAGCACCAGCAAGGCGAGGATCAGCAAGGCCGGGGTACCGGCACCGTTGCCCAGCATGATGCCGATGGGGAAACCGCCGGCGATCACACTCAGCGGGCTCGCCGCCGAAATCACGAAAAAGATAATGAAGCCCACACCCAGGGCACCACGCTTGAGCTCCGTGGAGCTGTTGACCGGGATAGATACACTCATGTTGTTGACCTTATTCTATGAGGCAGTCGCTTTAGGGTTGGCCCGACCACACCGCATCGGCACCGGTTAGCGTTTTGTTTTAGTTGCGCGCTGAATTTGATCCTATGCCCGCCCTTGAGCCGCTCGCTATCCCAAATCGGTAGCATCCGAAGCCCCGCCCCAAAACAGGTCGAGGCGGCACGCTCAATCCCGGCGCAGTTGCCGATTTGGGATAGCCGCCTGGCCTGTCATGCCTGCAACCTAGCCTCAGCCGTGCTATGCCCGGATGCCGGCAACCAGAATAAGAATGAGGGCTCGCCCCCCAGCCCATCATCGCGAAGCCCACTTGTAGGACGCCCCGACCATGCATCTAGCTCACCTCACCATTCAATGGCGTATCACCCTGCTCAGCGGACTCTGCCTGCTGACAGTAGTGGCGGCCCTGATTGGCGCCAGCGCGTATCAGAATCAAGCCAGTGCAAAGCTGCTTAAAGAGCAGAGCAGCGAGTTGCTCGCCCACGCTGCGCTGGAGCGCTTGCAGGCCCAGGCCATGGCGCATGGCCAACAGGTGGAGCGTTTTTTCAGTGAAACCGCGCTATATGGCGAAGGGTTTGCGCAACAGGTTCTGCAACTGCGCGAGCAAACGCTCAACGGTCGCCTGACGGTCGCGCAATTGCGCGAAGCCCTGATCAGCAGCGCCCGTGAAGCCCTGAAACAGCGCGAAAAAGTGCTCGGCCTGTACGTCATCATGCTGCCGGATGCGTTGGCCGGCACTGACGCCGCCTGGCGCGACCAACGCGCCATGGCAGGCAATGAAACCGGGCGCTTCGCGCTGTATTGGTCACAGAGTCAACCGGGGCAACTGGTGCAAGAGGTACTGAGCGAGGCACAAATCGCCGCGAACACCGCGCCCCCCGGCAGCGAACCGGGAAACGCCTGGTACGCTTGCCCTCAAGCACAAAGACGGGTGTGTGTGGTCGAGCCGTACACCATCGAAGTGGAAGGCCAGAAATCCCTGATGAGCAGCATTTCCATCCCCTTGATCGTCAACGGCAAAGTGCTCGGCGTGGTGGGCATGGATATTAGCCTCGACACCCTACAGAAGCTGGCCGCCGACCTCGGTCAGGACCTGTACCAGGGCAACAACGAAGTCACCATTATGTCGGCCTCGGGCCAAGTGGCAGGACGCAGCGGCAACGTCTCGGGGGACACGCTCGATATACGCCAGCCCCTTCAGCCCGTGGCGGGCAACCCGGCCTGGCAACTGGAGATCAAGGTTGCGCAAGCACGGGTGCAGGCGTCTGCCCGACTGATGCAAAGCGAACTGGACGCTAAAAGCCGCGAGGCCAACTGGCTCAACCTGGGCTTGGGCATTTTTGCCAGCATCCTGGGTATGCTGCTGATCTGGCTCGCCGCTTACGGCGTGACACGTCCATTGATCAAAATGGCCGAGCTGCTCGATGCCATTGTCGAAGGTGACGGCGACCTCACCCAGCGCCTGCCCGCCGGCAGGCGCGACGAGTTGGGGCATTTGGCCACTGGGGTCAATCGCTTCCTGGACACGTTGCAGCCCATTATTCGCGATATCCAGACCGCGTCGATGGACACCCGAAACAGCGCCGATACATCGTCAGGCATTGCCCGCGAAGTCAGTGTTGGCATGCAGCGTCAGTACCGCGAAGTCGAGCTGGCGGCGACCGCTTTGCACGAAATGAGTGCCAGCGCCCAGGAAGTGGCACGTCACTCCCACAGCGCCGCCAACGCAGCTACCACCGCAGAAAGCGCTAGCCGATCAGGCCAGGCGGTGTTCTCAACCGCCGAGCGCGGCATTGAGGCCCTTGATCAGCGCCTGGAAACCACCCTCCAACAAGTCAACGCGCTGGCCCATAGCAGCGCCCAGATCGGCCAGGTACTGGACGTCATCAGCGCCATCGCGCAGCAGACCAATCTGCTGGCGTTGAATGCAGCCATCGAAGCGGCCAGGGCCGGCGAACAGGGCCGTGGTTTCGCGGTGGTGGCCGACGAAGTCAGGCACCTGGCGAGTAACACCCAGAGCTCGGTCGAACAGGTACGCACGGTGATCGAAACCTTGCAACAGCTGAGCCAGGCTGTGGTGCACAGCACCCAACTAAGCCGCGAACAAGCCGGCGGCAGCGTGATCCAGGTACAACAAACCCGGGTGGCGCTGGAGAGCATTTCGAAGGCCGTGGATGTGATCGAACAGATGAATCAGCAGATCGCCAGCGCGGCACTGGAGCAAAGTGGCGTGATAGACGATATCAGCCATCGGGTCAGTGACATTCGTGGCATCAGCGAAACACTCGCCGGCCGGATGAACGAGGCGTCGAAGGCCAGTGATTTACTGCATCAAATGGCCAATCACCAGCAGCAACTGGTCAGGCACTTCCGCGTGTAAAGGGTATGCCGCCTGACTGAGCTACAGTGGCCGCCCTCCCATTCGCCTTCAATGAGCACCACCCATGACTTTTTCACGCCGCTGGCTGATCCTCGCGATTATTTCCAGCGCATTGCTGCTTATCGTCATCGACATGACGGTGCTCTACACCGCCCTGCCCACGCTGACCCGAGAGCTGAATGCTTCAGCCTCGGAAAAGCTCTGGATCGTCAACATCTATGCGCTGATCGCCGCTGGCCTGCTGCTGGGCATGGGGACACTCGGTGACCGTCTCGGGCACAAACGCCTGTTCATCGGCGGGCTCGGTGTGTTCGGCCTGTTCTCGCTGATGGCGGCGTTTTCAACCTCCGCCGCTGTATTGATCGGTGCACGTGGTTTCCTCGCAGTCGGCGCGTCGATGATGATGCCCGCCACGCTGGCGATCGTGCGGGTGACGTTCACCGACCCGCGTGAACAGGCCATGGCGTTCGGCATCTGGGCCTCGGTGGCGTCAGGCGGCGCGGCGTTCGGCCCGGTGATCGGCGGCCTGCTGCTGGAGCACTTCTGGTGGGGCTCGGTGTTCCTGATCAACGTGCCGATTGTGCTGGTCGCGTTGGTCGTCGGCGCGCTATTGATCCCGAATAACCCCGGGGATGCGAGCAAACGCTGGGACTGGCTGGGATCGCTGCAGGTGATGATCGGCTTGATCAGCGTAGCGTATGCGGTGAAGGAACTCGGCAAGCGCACGCCCTCTTTCGAAGGCATGCTGATCGCACTGGTGCTGGGCGCACTGTTCCTGACGTTATTCATTCGGCGCCAGCGCCGCGCGACCCAACCGATGCTCGACCTGGCGCTGTTCAGTTCCTCCGGTTTCAGGAACGCGGTGATTGCGGCGGTTGTGTCGGCTGCTGCGTTGATCGGCATGGAGCTGGTGTTCAGCCAACGCCTGCAACTGGTGCTGGGCCTGTCGCCACTGGAAGCGGCATTGTTCATCCTCCCGCTACCGCTGGGCTCGTTTATCTCCGGGCCGCTTGCCGGTTACTACCTGCCTCGCCTGGGGAACCAGCGGATGCTGTTCTGGACGCTGCTGCTATCCGCGGCGTCGATGCTGGCTTACCTGCTGTTGTATGAGGCGGCGGTGTACCTGCAACTGATCGTTCTTGGGCTGCTGGGGCTTACCATTGGCGCAGCACTGACGGCGTCGTCCAGCACCATCATGCTCAGCGTACCGGCCGATCAGGCCGGCATGGCCGCCTCCGTCGAGGAGGTGTCGTTTGAATTGGGCGGTGCCGTCGGTGTGACGCTGTCGGGCAGCCTGTTGTCGGCGATTTATGCGTACTCGGCGGGCCTGGCGATTCCAGCGTGGCTGAGCCGCAATCCCGCGACATTCGACAGTCTGGACGATGCGCTGGTGGTCGCCGAAACCTTGTCGCCCGAAGGCGCCGCGATGCTGCGCGCATTCGCCCGCTCGGCCTTCGATGCGGGCTTTGTTGCGGTGCTGGTGGCGTCGGCAGCGCTGCTTTTGATCGCAGCGCTGCTGGTCAAGCTGGGCCATCAACCACCGCGGGCCGCGCCTTAGAGCTTGTGGCTACCCAAGGCCAGGAACCGCTCTGGCGATGCCTTGCGCAGCCGCGCCGCGAGGAATACGCCGCCCAGCAAGGCCAATGGAATAATCGCGCAGAGACTGTAGGACAGCAATCGGCTGGCGCCGGTGAGCACGTCGAAATGCACCACGGCAAGGATCAGCACTGCCAACAGGGCCAGGCAAGAGAAACCGGGGAAAATCTGCCCACGCCAAACCCCGACCTTGAGCTGCGGTTGACCTCGGAAGTACATCAGCACCGCTGCCGAAGTGAGCGCCATCAGCAAAATCACGCAGAGCGTGGCCAGGTTGGACAGCCAGGCAAACAGTTGCAGGATCGGATCGGCATCCAGCGCAGCGAAAATCAGCACCACCACGGCCGAGATCAGGCTCTGCAACGCCGAGCCCATATGCGGGCTCTGGTGCACGCGGTGGGTCGTGCCTAACTGGCTGTGCAGCAAACCGTCACGGCCGATCGCATAGAAGTAGCGCGCGGCGGCGTTATGAAAGGCCAACAGCCCGGCGTAGATACTGACCATGAACAGGACGCGGATAATCTTTGTCAGGTGCGGGCCGACAAAGTGGTCGGACATGCCATAGATAAAGGTGGTCGGGTCCTGCAAGGCCTGCAGCATCGGCACGATTTTATCCGCGCCCACGCCCACCACCATCGACCACACCGACAATGCGTAGAACGCCCCAATCAGCAACACCGAGCAGTAAGTCGCAATCGGAATGGTGCGCTTGGGGTCCTTGGCCTCTTCGCCGTAGATGGTCGTGGCCTCGAAGCCGATAAAGGCAGCGAAACAGAACAGCAGGCCGATTGACGGCGTGCCACTGAACACATGGCTGCTGCTGAACGAGTCAAGGTTGATGCCGCTGTCGCCGCCGGACTTGAGGATGGCGAAGTCCAGGACCAGGATCGCCAGGTATTCGGCGATCACCATCACCGACAGCACCCGCGCTGACAGGTCAATCTTGCGATAGCCCAGGATCGCGATGCTCGCCATCGCCATCAGCGAGTAAGCCCACCAGGGCAACGCCAGGCCGAAGGCAGCCTCCATGGTGCCGCTGACCACCCCGCCGAACATCCCGTACAACCCGACCTGCAGGATGTTGTAGGCAAACATCGCCAGCACCGCGGCGGCACCGCCCGCCAGGCCACCCAGGCCTCGGGACGTGAACGCGTAAAAACCACCGGCATTGGTCACGTGGCGCGACATGGTGGTGTAACCCACCGAGAACGCCAGCAGCACCAGCAAGGCGAGGATCAGCAAGGCCGGGGTACCGGCGCCATTGCCCAGCATGATGCCAATGGGGAAGCCGCCGGCGATCACGCTCAGCGGGCTTGCCGCCGACACCACGAAGAAGATAATGAAGCCCACACCCAGGGCACCACGCTTGAGCTCCGTGGAGCTGTTGACCGGGTTAAATACACTCATGTTGTTGACCTTATTGTATGAGGCAGTCGCTTTAGGATCGGTGCAGCCGGCTACGCAGCGTCACCAAACAGCTTGTCGTTCTTATTGCACGCTGGCACTGATCCTATGCCTGCGCCGCAATGCCCCGATATCCCAAATCGGTAACTCAAGCACCCACAGCGAAGCTCCTGCGCATTCAGAGCTGATGACGCAGGCTATTTCAGGTCTTTCTAGCGTTGTTTGTCAGGCCCGCACACAACTCGTGATGGCGGCGCGGGCAGTCTGGGATGGCAATTCCGCGAACAGCTCTTGGTATTCCGCGGCAAAATGGCTCAGGTGATAAAAGCCCCACTGGGCCGCGGCATCGCCAATCGACAGCTCGCAGGCGCGGGTAGACATCAAGGCTCGACGGACACCGTTAAGCCTCACGGAGCGCAAGTAATTCAGTGGAGTGGTCTCGGCGACCGAGCGGAAGCTGTTCTGCACCGTGCGTCGGCTCACCTGAAGGCGTTGGCATAAATCGATCACGCTGGGCACATTGATCATTTCGCCGGTTGCCAGGCGGTGGCATTTCTCTACGATAAAACTGCGCGTGGAGCTGGGACTGCGCTGTTGCTTGTCGCAGGCTGGGTCGATCATCAGTTGCAACAACTCGCTGAGCATCGCCTGCTCCAACGCTGCCTCGCGCTCTTGATCCAGCGTGCTATCGAGATCTTCGTACACCAGTGCCTGGGAGAAAAGCGCCAGCAATCGGCGCCGGGCCTGTGCAAATCGCTGGGGAGAAACCCTGATCACCGGCTGGCGCAGCAACCGGTTGAGTTCCTTGGCCGAAGCGGTCTGCTCCAACGCCTCATCGAATAATTCACGCTCGAAGGTGATGGAAAGCAGCTCCATGCCCATCGGCATATGGAACATGAATTCCTCGCCGCCATGGAGAAAGAACAGGCTGCTGTCATCTACCTCGCGCCCCTGCATGCGAATCGATCCCGGGACGTTGATCGGCACGGCAAAGCACATCTTGCCTTTAGGCGCCACGCCGTTCTGTACCACGCGCTGGTTGATCTGTTCGAGAAACAGGTGGCAACCCGAGGTTGTCAGTTGCATGAGCGTGCTCTCAGCGCAGCCCGAGGTTAACTGGCTGTAGTCCTGGTTCCACTGCTGGATGGTGGCTGCATGGACATGGATATCGCGAAAATGGCTGATCGTTTGGTTTTTCATTGGGGCATGCCTCTACCAATATTTTTGTTTTTTTTAGATCGGCGATCCAATTGATAGTCGCACATCGCAAAAGTCCTGCAAATTGTTTATGTGCTGGAATGCAAGCAAACCATGTGCCGATTCGGGATACCGGCCTGGAACGCGCGCCGGAGATGATCGGCACACTTAAATAGACATTCCAGAGAGACCGTCATGAGTGAAGCCACATTTCAATCCCTGCACTTTGCAGATGCCCCGCAGATTATTTCCGGCGAACTGCCCGGCCCCAAGACCCGCGAAGCCCTGGCGCTGTCGGCGCGCACCGAGTCGATGGCGCGCGGCGGCGGACGTATGCCGGTGGCCATGGACCGTGCCTTCGGTGCGACCTTCAAAGACCCCGACGGCAACACCTACATCGACCTGTCCGCAGGCGTCGGTGTCAGCAGCGTGGGCCGCTGCCACCCCAAAGTGGTGCAAGCGATTCGCGAACAGTCCGAAGTGCTGATGCATGCCCTGGAAATCAACAGCACCCGGCGTACCGAGTTGGCTGCCAAGCTTTCCGAAATCGCGCCCGAGGGTTTGCGTGGCGACTGCGTTACCTTCTTCACGCAAAGCGGCAGTGATGCGTTGGAGGCGGCGATCAAGTTCGCCAAGCGCGTCACCGGGCGGCACCAGATCATCGCCTTCCACGGCGGCTACCACGGCGTGTGGCACGCTTCCGGTTCGCTGACCACCGGCACGGCCTACCGCAAGGGCTTTGGTGCCCAGATGGGTGGGGTGATTCACGCGCCCTACCCTTACGCCTACCGCTTCCCTTTCGACACCACCCACAAGAGCGCCGAGCAGATCGCTGGTGAGTACATCGACTATCTGTTGAACACCCCCTACACCGCGGCCGATGACGTGGCTGCCGTGATCGTGGAGCCGGTACAGGGCGAAGGCGGCTACGTGCCACCCTCTGCGGAGTTCCTGCAACTGCTGCGCAAGGCCTGCGACCGCAGCGGCACATTACTGATTGTCGATGAAGTGCAATCGGGTGCCGGTCGCACCGGCAAGATGTGGGCGGTCGAACATTCCGGCGTGAAGCCCGACATGCTCACCTTCGGCAAAGGCATCGGCAGCGACCTGCCCATGGCCGGCCTGATCATGCGCTCGGACCTGGCGGCGCAGATTCCCGACGGTTCCATGCCCAACACGTTCGCCGCCAACTCGTTGTCGGCCGCGGTGGCACTGACCAACATCAGCATCCTCCAGGACCCGGACCTTGACCTCCTCAACCGCGCCCACACCCTGGGCCTGGAGGCACAGGCGCATATTCGCGCCTTCAACAGCCCGTTGGTCGGCGAAGTGCGCGGGCGCGGCCTGATGATCGGTATCGAACTGATCGAAGACCCACTCACCAAGGCGCCCCTGGCGGGCGAGAAGATCGGCCAACTGATGGGCTACCTGCTCAACCACGGTGTGCTGATGATTCCATGTGGCCGCTACAGCAACGTCATGCGCGTCATGCCTTCGCTGACCATATCTCGCGAGCTGTTCTTCAAGGCCCTGGATATCTTCGGCGACGCCCTGGCTTCTCTCAAAGCATGACCTTGCCCATTACTCGAGGACCGCAATATGACTGAGCACTTGAATCATTTCATCGAAGGTGTGTCCTGCGAAGCCTTCGACCGTCGTCGTATCAACCTGGTCAACCCCGTGAATGAACAGGTGTACGGCAGCTCCGCGCGAGGCACCCGCGAGGATGTCGACCGTGCGGTGGCCGCTGCACGCCAGCAACTGGAACGCGGCGAGTGGAGCCAACTCGACGGCGCCGCGCGTGGCCGACTGTTGTCGAAACTGGCCGACCTGGTTGAGCGCGACACTGAACTGCTGGCCGATCTGGACGCCAACGCTATCGGCCGCTCCCCCATCGAGCCGCGCCGGATGGACCTGCCCAACGCGATCGCCAACCTGCGCGCCGCCGCGGGCTGGGCCAACCAGCTTGAAGGTCGCACCATTCCCACCGGGGGTTACTTCGGCACCAAAACCCTGTCTTACACGGTGCGCGAGCCGGTCGGCGTGGTGGGTGCCATCGTGCCCTGGAACTCGCCGTTGATGATCACGGTGTGGAAGCTCGCTGCGTTGCTGGCGGCGGGCTGTACCGTCGTGGTCAAGCCATCGGAAGAAACCCCGCAGTCGGCTCTGCACCTGGCGCTGCTGGCGCAGGAAGCGGGCTTCCCGGACGGCGTGATCAACGTGGTCACCGGCTACGGCAATGAAGTGGGGCGCGCCCTGTGCGAACACCCGGATATTGCCAAGATCAGCTTCACCGGCAGCCCCGAGGCTGGGCGTGAAATCCAGCGCACCGCCGGTGTGTTGTTCAAGCGCGTGGCCTTGGAATTGGGCGGCAAGAGCCCGCAGATTGTGTTCGATGATGCGTCCTTCGACGACGCCCTGCGCGGCTGTACCCTCGGCCTGTTCGCCAACCAGGGCCAGGTGTGTGCGGCCGGTTCGCGGATCCTGGTGCAACGCAGCCTCGCCGACCGTTTTGGTGCAGCGCTGGCCGAAGCCGCACAGGCAGTGAGCGTGGGCGACCCTCGCGAGCCCGGCGTACAGATGGGGCCGGTGGCCAAGAAGGCTCAATTCGATCGCGTCAACCGCTACATCCAACTGGGCATCGACCAAGGCGCCACGCTGCTGGCCGGCGGCGTCTCGGCACCCAAGCAGGGCTGGTTCGTACGTCCGACGATCTTCGCCAACGCCCGCAACGACATGGAAATCGCCCGGGATGAGATCTTCGGCCCCGTCGGCACGCTGATTACGTTCGACAGCGAAGACGAAGCGGTCGCCCTGGCCAACGACAGCAGCTACGGCCTGGCGGCCACGGTCTGGACCAGCGACCTGGTACGAGCGCACCGCGTTGCTGCGGCGGTGAAAGCTGGCGCCGTGGGCATCAACTGCTGGAGCCCATTGGACGCCAACCTGCCTTGGGGCGGCGTCAAGACCAGCGGTATCGGACGTGAAGGTGGGTTCAGCGGCGCGCTGGCCTACACCGAGGAGAAAGTCATCACCGTCCTCCTGCCCGCCTGAGCCTATTCGTTGTCCTGACCGAGCCACCCTCCAACGTTGAGGGTGGCCATTCAACCGTGCATCGATCCGTGGAGAACCTGACATGAACCCAATAGATCAACCGACAATCGATCGGTACCCGACCTCCCTGCGCGTGTTGCACTGGGTGCGTGCCGTGCTCGTGCTGGGCCTGCTCTGGGCCGGCTGGCATATGACCGGAATGAATGATGAGGTGGCGAGCAAATTCGAGCTGTATTACCCCTGGCACAAGTCCTTCGGGGTGTTGACGTTCCTGGTGGTCCTGACTCAGCTCGCCGTGCGCTTTCGCACCCCCAATTTGCCGCAGCCGCTGGAAACCCTGGCGGGCTATGAAAGGTTCCTGTCACGCCTGATTCAGCGCGCCATGTATGTGCTGTTGGTGATCGTGCCGTTGATGGGGTACTCCATGTCGAGCACGTTCACCATGAGCGACGGCGTGTTCTTTTTTGGGGTTAACCTGCCCGAGCTGTTGCCAAAGAATGACGATTGGTTCGTCGTGTTCCAATGGCTGCACAAAGTCCTCGCCTATAGCTTGCTTGTCCTGATCGTGCTGCATGTGGCGGGCGCCCTCAAGCATCGCTTCTACGACCGCGACCCGCGCAACGATGTGCTGCGCCGCATGCTCTGAATGGATGAGGCGTTGACGCAAAACGTCAACGCCTGCCTGGCCCCGCAACAGCCCTCAATGACAACTCAGAACGTCGCCCACACAATGAACTGCATGTACGTGTTGGTCGACGCGCTGCCGCTCTGCCCGCCCCCGTTGCCTAACCACTTCTCAGGCTTATAGAGGCCGATCAACGGCGAAAGCGTGATGTTATCCGTGACCATCCAATCCAGAAACAGGTCGACCTCCCGCGCCGCGAAGTCCCGTTCATTGCGACGGGACAGTTGGTGGTAGTCGAAGGCCATCGCGTTCAGGGTCAATTTCTCGGTGGGCCGGACAGAGAGCAGCACATCGTTGATCTGCATATTCGACGTCACTGAACCGGCGTAGTTGGACGCGACTTCACCCTGGTAGCGTTTGCGAAAGCCGCCCTGGAACAGGAAGTCCCACCCTTCGGAATAGCGCGAATAGCGATAACTGACCGTCGGCTGCCATCGCACATCGGTGAAGGTGTAGCCCGCGTCGAAGAACATCGCCCGCTGTGAACCGGAACGTTTTTCCTGGCGCGCCACCTCGAATGCGAAGTCGGCGTTCTCAATCCCGGCGTTGCCCTGCCCGCGAATGCTGTAGACATTCATGCCCTTGCGTTCAAGCCGATCTGCGAAGGCATATTTCTCATCCACATCCAGGCCGTGTATGTAGGTCGAACCGATCGAACCGATGGCGGTGGTGTAGTCGATAGTGCCCACTGCCAGTTCGGTCTTGGACTGCCCAGGGTTATCGGATTTCAACCATATCAAGCTGCCGTGCAGCCCTTCCTTGCCGCCCAGCTTCAGCACCGCCGTGTTGCCAAACGCCAGGCGTTGGCCAAGGTAAAAGGCGCCCCCCCTGTCGAACCGGCCATCGCGCACGCCCTCGATGGGGTTGAACGCCTTGCCTGGGTTGTAGCCATCATCGGTGATCAGGAAACCGTCCACCGTCACCAACTGGCGACCGAAAGAGAAATCCACACCGTCCTTGCCCAGGGCGGGCAGCAGGTCGCCTGATCTCCAGCCGAGGAAAGCATCTTCCACGTCGGTACGGCGCTCATTGCCCGCGGTGATCGCCCCTGCGTCCCCGTCGCCCCAGGTGCCGCTGCTGAGCAGGCTGAAACCGCCATAGACGGAGCCCGCGATGATCTTGTCGGTCGTGCCGTTGAGACCATATTTGGCGTAGCCCTCCTGCCAGCGCATGCTGCCGGGCTCTTTCTCCGGGTCACCGATGTAGTTACGAGTACTGCCAAACCAACCAAATGCGGCGCCCAGGTCGGCGTTCAAGACGGTTGCACCATCATCTTCGGTGTAGAGCGTGTAGGCATGTGCCTGCACGCCGACCGCACAGAGTGCAACCATCGACAATAAGGGTGCGTAGGGGGGAATGCGCATAACGTCTCTCCTGTTTTTATAGTTCTGAGGTAAAGCCCAAGTGTTTCGGCTTGGGCCGCCAACGCGGTAACCCAAATCAGCATCTGCAAGGGCCTGCGCGCCGATCTGTCGTTACGGGATACCTCATCCGCGCCAAGCGCCTGAAAACCTTCAACGGTTGCCGTTTTGGGATACGCCTCTGAACGCGAGCTCCCTATGCTCGGTTCATAAGAACCATAAAAAACGAGGCCCCCCGCCATGTCCCCTTTGTCACGCTTCCCGTTGCTCCGTCAGGGGCTTTGTCTTCTAACCCTGATCGGCTGCAGTGCCTTACCGCCTGTTGCCAGTGCCCACCATTCATTTGCGCTGTTCGACCAGACCCAGACGATCACGATCAAGGGTGTCGTCGAGCGCTTCGCCTGGACCAACCCCCACATCACGATTTACCTCGACGTTCCCGGCCCGCCGGCACAGCGCTACAAGATCGAGACGGGCAGCGTCAACGCGCTGCAACGCACGGGCTGGACGTCCAGCTCGGTCAAGGCTGGCGAAAGCGCCGAGGTGTCGTTCAAGCCGTTGAAAAGCGGCGAGCCGGGCGGGTTGCTGGTGGAGATCAAGATGGGTGACGTGGTGCTCTCGGGCGGCGGCTGAACGCAGCCCTTTCCGAATGCGGCAACACCAGAACTGGGCAAACCAGCAACGCGGAGACATTTCAATGAAACGAGCACGTTCTTCCAACACAGCCATGATCGTTCTGGGGGTGGTCCTCATGACGCTCTCCGGGATGAGCAGCGCCGCGACAGCCTCGAAAACCCAAGCCGACAAGCACAGCTCGGCCGCCCGGCCTGACATCAGCGGTACTTGGGAAAGAACCCCGGACGACTGGTTCGGCGAAAACCCCGACGACCCGGTACACCCCGGCGGTCCGATGGACCTCAAGGCGCCCTATGACGCCGAGTACGTCGAGCTCAAGAAGAAACAAGCCGTGGCCAACGCGGCCGGGAAGCCGATCGCCACCACCAGTTCAAGGTGCCTGCCCGAGGGTATGCCGACCATGATGGCGGCGCTCTTCCCGATCCAGATCATTCGCGATGACAAGCAAGTGATCATCCTCGGCGAGTACCTCCAGCAAGTGCGACGGATTCTCTTGAACCAGGCCATGCCGCCAACAGACAAGCTCGACCCCCTGTACCAAGGCCATTCGCGCGGCCACTGGGAGGGCGACACGCTGGTGGTCGAGACACAAAGCGTACGCACCGACGTGCGCTTCTATGACGTGCCCCACGGGCCGGCCATGAAGATCACCGAACGCATCCGGCTGCGCGGGCCGGATCGCTTGGAAAACCAGGTCCTGATCGAAGACCCGCAAGTACTCAACACCCCGTATCGCTTTACGTTTGAGTACAAGCGCTCCAACTACGCCATTCAAGAGTACGTGTGCGAGAACAATCAGATCGTGATCGACAGCGAGGGCAAAGCATCTCTGAGCCTTGAGTGATGACGCCTATCCAACCCCCTGCTGGAGCTTTACGAATGGAACGCCTGACCCCTATCAGCATCAGCGTCGTGCTATGGCTGTGCATCGCGGCGAACACGTTCGCCGAGGTGCCACGCATGCCCACGGCGATCGCGGTGCCGCCTTCCGACAAGGCGCCGCTGTCGTCGGCGACGCGCCCTGGCACCGAATACAGCGACCTCAACCACTACGGCTACATCGAGCAAGAGTACTACCTGCAAGGCGTCGCCCCGGCCATCACCGCCGCTGGCAAAACCCTGTTGGAAGCGCCTTACACCACGCGCATTCTGGTGCGCAAACCGGCGGACCCGGCACGTTTCAATGGCACGGTAGTGATCGAACCATTCAGTTGGTTCGGCGAACGTGCCGCCGGTTGGATCCTGACCCGCGACTATCTGCTGCGCCGCGGCTACGCATACGTCGGGTACACGCTGAATGTGAACAAGCCGGCGGTGGACCCCAAGTTCATCTCCGACACCCCAGAGGCCGAAGCCGAACAGATCGCCCAGTACGGACCGATCGTGAACTTCGAGTTCATGCGCCGCTTCGACTTTGCCCGCTACGCGCCGCTGGGCACCTATTACGACCCGGCACACTTCACGCGGGGCGCCGCGCCCGATCCGTTTGCGCCCCAGTCCCAGGGCATCGGTGCGCAACTGGCGCTGCTGCTTAAAACCAAAGGGGCACAGAGCCCTTTGGCGGGCCTGGATGTGCAGCGCGTCTATGTGAATAGCTGGGCCGTCACCGCGCAAGTCTGGATGGACTATCTCGACCAGGGCCGTCACCAGCAATGGCGCATGCCCGACGAAACACCGCTGATCGACGCCTACATGACCGGCCGCATGGCCTACGGGGAAGTAGGCGGCGACGTGATCCGCGTGCCCCGGCAGATGCCCGAAGGCGTGCCGTTCGTCACCGTCTACAGCCAGTCCGAATTGATGCATGACGTGATCGAAGGCATCCCCCTGCCCCCGGACACCGACTCCCCGCAGGTGCGCTACTACGAAGTCACCGGCATGCCCCACCTGCGTCTGGCCGACCTCGGCACGGAGCACACCGAGAAGCTCGCGGCCGATGTCGGCAAGGGCGACGACCCGCGCTGCCAGACGCTGTATGACGAACCGGTGGAACTGGTGGTCTCGGCGCTGCTGGATGGCATGGACCAGTGGGTACGCGACGGCAAGCCGATGCCCAACGCCCCGCGGGTGATACGCGACGGCAAGGCCGCTGCCCGTGCGCCCGCCACCGGCAACCTGCAAGGCGGCGTGCGCCCGCCGTGGATCCAAGTGCCAAGCGCCACCTACCTCACCGACCAAGAGACCGGCTGCGGGCTGATCTACGACACCAAGGTGCCTTACTCGAAGGAAGTGCTCGGCCGGCGTTATGGAAACTTCAGCCGCTATGCACAGAAGTTCGAAGACGCCAAAGCCGTTTCGATCCAGCAAGGGTACTTGCTACCGGAGGATGCGGCGGGTCTGCATCCGATCGCAAACCCTCAAGACTTCTAACCCATTGCAGGAGAAAAGCCGATGTCCTCTTCACTCATCATTGCCTGGATCTACGGGTCTCCCTTAAGCACCGCCATCCGCGACATCCTGTGGGTCATCCCCACGGTGCAGAGCATTCATATCATCGCCATCACCGTGCTCTTCGGCTCGGCGCTGATTTCCGATCTGCGCCTGGCGGGCGTGTTCGCCAGCGATGAGCCCTTGCGCGGCATCGTCCGCCGTTACTACCCCTGGATGCGCAATGCACTGATCGTCCTGTTGTGCACCGGGCTGGTGATGATCATCGCCGAGCCTGATCGGGTGCTCGTCAACTCGACGTTCTGGCTGAAGATGGTCCTCGTGGTGGCCGCGTTCAGCTTGACCTGGCTGCTTCGTCGCCCGCTGCTGCGGCGCCCCGCCGGCAACGTAGACAGTGACGACGCGCCGGGTTCCGTCAAGGCCTGTGCGTGGCTGTCGATCGGTTTGTGGTGCGTCGTGATCATCTGCGGCCGCTGGATCGCCTACACGATCTAAGCGTTTTCAACCAAAGTTCTCAGGTATTCTCCATGGATATTCAACCTCTGCTGCAAGCCGTCCAGGACACTCAGCTCGCGACGTTCATTCGCGAGTCAGGCTCGGTGTTCCCGATGCTGGAATCGGTGCATGTGATCGGCATCGCCATCGTCTACGGCACCATCGCTGTCGTGGACTTACGCCTGCTTGGCGTGACCGCCCACCGGCGCGGCGCGCTGAAACTGATCCAGGATCTGCTGCCGTACACCTGGGTCGCGTTCATGACCTGTGTGATCACTGGCCTGCTGATGTTCTGCGCCAATGGCACGACCTATGTGCAGAACACCGCGTTCCTTTTCAAAATGGGCCTGTTGATACTGGCGGGGATCAACATGGCAGTCTTCCATCTCGGGGCCTTTCGCCGAATTGCCGAATGGGACACGACACTGCCGCCTCCCCGCCAGGCGCGCGTGGCCGGCTTCAGCTCGTTGCTGTTGTGGGCGGGCGTGGTCTTCCTGGGCCGCTGGATCGCGTTCCTCTGATGGCGCGCCGCGACGCTGCAATCACGCAGGTGCGCCCACGCTCCAGCGGATGGGAGTCGCTGGCGTTGGTGCTGGCGACCCTGGCCGTCATCGCCGGCGTGGCAGGCTATGTGCTGCTGCGCCCCGAAAGAGTTGGCCCGCCCACCCCGTTGAGCTGGCAGGTGCGCTCCTTCGATGGCTTGGGCGCGGTCGATCAGGCCATACACAGCGCGTTGTTACCGGCCGGTGAAGAAATCATCTGGAACAACAACGATACCGGCGGCTGGGTCACCCTGGAGCAGGCGCAGACGCTGTTGCTGCCGCCCTTCTACCGGGATGCCTTCTGGAAAACCAATGGCGAGGTGCACTGGCAATTGATCCTGCCTGGCTCCCACCTGGCCCATACAGGTGGCCATGACGATGATGCCGCTGAGGCGAACCCGCCCGTCAACGCTGTGTCCCAGGCCACCCTGGGGCAAGGTGCAACGGTGTACTACGGCTCTGGCGGCCATGCACCGGGCCAGAGCGCCTACCTGCTGGTCATCGGTCACGCCCATGCGGGGGTGATGTGGGCCAACCAAGCGACGATCTGGGTCCACCGTGACCCGAACGCGCCCTACCCCGCCATCGTCAAGCCCGAATCCCTGGTCGGCGAGGGTTGGCGCCAAGTCATCCCGTACGACGGTGCCAGTGAAATCGAACGCGTAAAAGGAACCCAGCCATGACTGTTTCTACGAAACACCGCGCCTTGTGGCGCCGTTGTATCGCGCTGCTGGTGTTGATACCCGCCATCGCGCTTGCCGGCCCTGCCTTCGCCTCGGCAAAGAAGCTCAAGATCGGCATCACCCTGCATCCCTACTACAGCTTCGTGAGCAATATCGTCGGTGATCGGGCCGAGGTCGTTGCGCTGATCCCCGCAGAGGCTAACCCGCACAACTACCAGCCGCAGCCCGACGACATTACCCGCGCGATGAATATCGATGTGCTGGTGGTCAACGGCATCGGTCACGATGAATGGGCCTTCCAGATCATCAAGGCTGCCGGCCGCACGCAAACGCTGCCGATTATCCAGGCGAATGCCACGGTGGCGCTGATTCCCATCGGTGGCGACCAGGAAGGGGTCAAGGTGGTCAACCCGCACACCTTCGTGTCCACCACGGCAGCGATACAGCAGGTGTTCGAGATCGCTCGCCGGCTGGGAGAGCTGGACCCGGACAACGCTGCGGTGTATCGAAAAAATGCCCTGGCGTATGCGGGCCGTATCCGCGAGCTACGCGCAGGCTTCATGACGCGCTTCGCCGCGCTGGACCTGTCTTCGTTCCGCTGTGCGACGACCCATGCGGGCTACGACTACATGATGCAGGAGTTCGGCCTGTTCGTAAGCGCCGTGATCGAGCCGCGCCACGGCGTCGCGCCGACGGCACGCCAGTTGGCCAACACCATCGAGGCGATCAAGAAGGCCAACGTCAAAGTGCTGTTCGCCGAGAAAAACTTCTCCCTCGACTTGGCCAAACCCATCGAAGCCGCCACCGGCGTGAAGGTGTTCGCCCTGTCCCACATCACCGGCGATACCTACAGCGCGGACGAGTTTGAGGTGGCGATGCGCGAAAACCTCGAAACCCTGGCGCAAGCCGTCGAGTTTACGAAGCAATGAATGCGCTAAAGGAGGAATACGCGATGCGCGGCCCCGCCATTGTGTTCGACAACGTCTCCCTGCAACTGGGAGGTACACAGGTGCTCGATCAGGTGAGCTTGCGCATAGAAGCCGGCGCCTTGCATTGCCTGGTAGGCCCCAACGGCGGAGGCAAGACCTCACTGGTGCGTGCGCTGCTGGGCCAGATGCCGCATTCGGGGACGATCCGCTTCGAGGGTGAATGCGTCACGCCCCTGGGGTATGTCCCGCAACTGCCGGACTTCGACCGCAACGTGCCGATGACGGTCAACGATCTCATGGCCCTGTTGGGCCAACGTCGGCCCGCCTTCTTCGGCGCAAGCCGCGCCGCCAAGGCGGCCCATGTCGAGGCCCTGGCGCGTACCGGTATGGCGGGGATGGGGAAAAAGCCGTTTGGCAGCCTGTCCGGCGGCCAGCGTCAGCGCGTGCTGCTGGCCCAGGCCATAAGCCCGATGCCCTGGCTGTTGATCCTCGATGAACCCACCGCCGGGATCGACGAGGCCGGCGTGCGCCTGGTGGAGACACTGGTAGCGGAGCTGAACAGCCGTGGGGTGACCATCCTGTGGATCAACCACGACCTCGAACAGGTCAAGCGTATCGCGCAGTCCGTCACCCTTATCAACCAGCGGGTGCTGTTTCACGGCCCCGCCGATCAGATCGACAGCCGACTGGAGGCCATTCGATGAATGCCTTTTACGATTTCATTCGCGACCATCTCCAGGCGCTCGCCGCGACTCACGTGTTGCCGCAGCCGTTCGAATACGAGTTCGTGATCAATGCGTTGATGTGCTCAGTGCTGATCGGACCGTTGCTGGGTGTGCTGGGCTCGATGGTGATGATCAAGCGGATGGCGTTCTTCAGTCAGTCCGTGGGCAATGCGGCGATGACCGGCGTGGCCATTGGCGTGCTGATCGGTGAGTCCTATACCTCGCCCTACTTCTCGATGTTCGGCTTCTGCCTGCTGTTCGCGCTGACCCTCAAGTACACCCAACACCGCACCACCCTGGCGAATGACACGCTGATCGGTGTGTTCCTCTCCATCTCCCTGGCGGTCGGCGCTTCATTGCTGCTGTTCGTGTCGGCAAAAATCAACACACACGTCATGGAAGGTGTGCTGTTCGGCTCGATCCTGGCCGTCGACCACACCGACATGAACGTACTGCTGGGCGTGACAGTGATTTGCACGCTGATCGGCCTGCCGCTGTACAACGGCATGTTGCTCTCCAGCCTGAATCCGAGCCTGGCCCACGCACGCGGCGTAAAGGTGCGCAGCGTCGAATACCTGTTCGTGGTGCTGGTCACCCTGGTAACGGTCGCCTGCTTGAAGATCATCGGCGCCGTACTGGTAGAGGCCTTGCTGCTGATACCGGCAGCAGCGGCCCGCAACATCAGCCACTCACTGCCAGGCCTGGTCAGCTGGACCGTGGTCATTGCGACCTTTTCCTGTGTGGTCGGCATTCTGGCACCGATGCAGTTCCATATCCCCGTACCCACGGGCGGCGCCATTGTGATCGTCGCGGCCTTGGTGTTTGCGTTCACCACCCTCATCCGAGGCACCGCGCCGCAGTTCAAAGGGGCCAGCGTATGACACGGTTCAACTCATCCATGCGCCGTGGGCTGGCGCTGCTGGCATTGCTGTTGGGCGGCGCGCCGTCGGCGTTTGCGCAGGTCGGCCAGCAACAAGTGCTGGTCGCCCTGCCGGCGGTGTATGCGCTCACCGCTGCACTCGGTCAAGGCACACACATCGAGGTCGTGCGTGTGCCGATGGACGCCGCCGTGCCCATGGAAAGCCAGGCCAACGCGCTGTCACGCCTGGAGCCGGCCGTCTTCGAGAAGGCCGTCGCCGTGGTCACCCTGAGCAGCCTGTGGCGTGCTGATCCGCTGTATGCGACGGCCCGGCGCCACAACCTGCGCATCGTCGAGATCGATGCGTCGCACTCATGGGACAGCTTCAAGCCCGGCGTGGCCGTGACCCGCATGCCTTCGAACGATGTGCCCTGGGCGGGAGCCCGCGATGGCGACGGCGGCCCGTCACCCTACGCCTGGCTGGGCCCGGTCAATGCCATGCGCATGTCGGCGTTGATTGCGGCCGACCTGGCGCGCCTTTCCCCCCCTGATGCGCCGCAGATCGAGCGCAACCTCGCCGCACTCGACGACCGCTTGCGCCAGCTGAAGGCCGACTACGGTGACCGCCTGTTGAAGGTGCCGGACCTGCGCGTGCTGTCGCTGGCCAGCGAGCCGGTCTACCTGTTCGGCGAGTTTGGCGTGTATGTGGACGGCTGGTTCGTGCGCCAGGACATCGACTGGACCGACGCCGACCTTGCGGCCCTGACCCACTACCTGCGCGAGCGGGATATCCACGTGGTGGTCCATAAGTGGGCGCCTGACGCCAGGATTGCCCAGGCCATCAAGGACGGCGGCGCACGCCTGCTGATCCTGGATATCGGCAACCCGGGCATGCTTGCCAACGCAGCCAACGGCTACGAAGCGCTGCTGAGTTCCAACCTGGATGCCTTGCTGGCGGCCTTCGCGCCGGCCGGCGCTCCCGCGGCTGGCGTTCAAGCCGCGACGCCGCAGTGATCAACGTCGACCCTGGAGACTCAAGCCTGATGAAAACCCGAGATCTGGCCCACCCGCTACTGCTGGCAGGTGCCCTGCTGTTCTGCCAGGCCGCCTTGGCCCACGGCCCCGTTTTCGACTGCTATATCGAGCACGACGACTGGGTGAAGTGTGAAGCCGGCTACACCGACGGCAGTTCCGCCGTGGGCCGCAAAATCCATGTCCAGGACACCAGCAACAAGGTGTTGATAGAAGGCACTGTCGGTAACGACAACAGCTTTACGTTCCAGGCCCCCACCGGCGTCTACTCCGTGGAGTTTCTCGGGGGGGAGAACCATGGCGCCACGATCCAATCCTCTGACATAACCAAGTGAAAACCACCATGCCCATCAAACGACTCCTGCTTCACACCCTCGCCGCCGCGACCCTCGGTTGCATGGCCGGTGCCGCACAAGCCCATTTCCAGATGCTGTACGTGGACGAAACGGCGCTGCCGCGCGCGGACAACCTGGAATTCGCCATCGTATTCACCCACCCGTTCTCTGCCGGGCCGACGATGAACATGGGGCAGCCCCTCGTCTTCAGCCAGGTCAGCGCTCACGGCGGGGAGAAAATCGACCTGCGTAAATACCTGCGACCCGTGCAGTGGCAGAGCCGCGATAATCAGGCGAACGCCTATCGTGCATCGATTCCACGGGAATTGGTGCGCTCCCTGGGGGACCATGTCTTTGTTCTTGAACCCGAGCCCTACCTGGAAACCGCCGAAGACGTGTATATCCAGCAGTTCACCAAGCTGATCGTGAACGTCGGTGGCGTACCCGGCAACTGGTCGGAACCGCAAGGCCTGCCGGTTGAAATCCAACCCTTGAACAAGCCCTATGCCAACTGGACCGGCGGCGTGTTCCGCGCCTTGGTGCTGGCCGACGGCGAGCCCGTGCCGTTCGCCGAGATCGAAATCGAATACCTCAACCATGCGGTCGATATCAAAGGCAACGCCTTCGGCCAGCAGGACTATGTCACGGCCCCCCAAGCCTCGTTCAAATCCCTGAGTACCTATTCGGATGCCCAGGGCGTCGTCACCATCGGCCTTCCCCGTGCCGGCTGGTGGGGAATTGCAGCGCTGAACATTGGTAAGACTAAAACCTATAAAGGCAAGCACCTCTCCCAGGACGCGGTGCTGTGGGTGCAGGCCAAGGATATGAAATAACCTGCTCCAGGGCGGGGCTCCTTGACGGCGCCCTGTCCTGCCTGCCGCCCGTGATGCACCTCCAGCATCGCCCCTCGTATTGCGCTGCAACCGTATTCAAATCCAACCACCATCAGAGCTTCTGGGTAAGGTTGCTCAGCATCCCGTCAGCCGCCTTGATCACCTTGGCGTTCATTTCGTATGCACGCTGCGTCGTGATCATGTTGACCATTTCTTCAACCGTGCTGACGTTGGACGTTTCCAGGCTGTTTTGCAAAAGGGTGCCCAACCCCGCCAGGCCAGGCGTACCGACCTGCGGGGCCGAGCTGGCCGCTGTTTCGAGAAACAGATTGCCGCCGATCGCCTGCAGCCCCGCCGGATTGATGAAGTCAGCCGTTTGAATATTGCCGATGACCTGGGTCGCCGGGTTCCCGGCCACACTGATGGAGACCGTGCCATCGCGGCCAACCGTGAAGGTCTGGGCGTTGGCTGGAACCACAATGGCAGGCTCAAGCGCAAAGCCGTTCGCATTCACGATGCGGCCATTGGCGTCCAGGTGGAACGTGCCGTCGCGCGTATAGGAAGTCGTGCCATCCGGTTGCTGGATCTGGAAAAAACCGCGACCGTTGATCGCCATATCCAAGGGTTGCCCGGTGGCCTGCAGACCGCCCGCCGAGAAGTTTTTCTGCGTGCCCACAATGCGTACGCCGGTGCCCGTTTGCAGGCCGGAGGGCAACTCGCTGTTTTGTGTGGACGCTGCACCGGGCTGTCGATGAGTCTGGTACAGCAGGTCCTGAAACTCAGCGCGGTCACGCTTGAAGCCTGTTGTCGAGACATTCGCAAGGTTATTGGAAATTGTAGTGAGGTTGGTGTCTTGGGCGGACAGACCCGTCTTGGCTACGTAAAGGGCTGGAAGCATGTTGACTCCTGAGCGCGCGACTCAGCGCACACTACCTGGCTGATTGATGGGGATTGAGAACGGCACGACGGGTGAGCGAGTTACTTCATCTGGATAACGGTCTGGAGCAATTTGTTCTGGGTCGTCAGGGTCTTTGCATTCGCCTGATAATTGCGTTGCGCTTGGATCAGGTTGACCAATTCATTGGTCAAATCGACGTTGGACGCCTCCAGCGAGTTGGACACGATTACCCCCGCAGAGCCCGCCCCAGGCGCGTCGATTCCGGGAAGGCCCGAAGCGAATGTCTCCTTCCATCGCGTTCCACCCGCAGGTTGCAAGCCCTGCTCATTGGTGAAACTGGCCAGTGCCACTTGGCCAATCGCCTTGGTTTGCCCGTTGCTGAAATTCGCATTCATGATGCCGGTGGCGTCGATCGTCAGGCCGCTGATCTGCCCGCTGGGATAACCGTCCTGCGCCGGCGCCGTATGAGTAGACGCGGCCGCGAACGAAGTGGTCTTGCCAAAATCAAGCGCTATGCCCGGCACGGCCCCGCGAGCGCCGTTAAGGCTCCAGCTCGGTGGATGACCGCTGGCGTTGTTCATCACGCCGGGTCGCCACCCCGTCAACGTCAGCGTGTTTCCGGTTTTGCTCCAGCCTGTCCCCGCCGTCAGCGAGCCGAGGGTGCCGTTGGCGTTAAACGTGAGGTCGGCTTTGAGGCCCACGGGGGGTTGCTGAACAGGATCTGCCGGACTGCGCCCGTCGATGAAGGTGTGTACCGTCCATGAGTTGGCGAGCGGAAGTTTGACGTAATACTGTTCCATGGCGTGCCTGTTGCCTTGTGAGTCATAGACAGGCGTGGCGACCATGTGGTTGTAGCTGTTGGGATCTGCGGGATTAAATGTCGCCACGCTGGGGAGGCGTTGCGCTGAGTTCAGATTCACGGTCTGTTCGACACGCGTGGTGGCGTGAGGTGCAAGGTGGGACTTGTCGATCTTCAGATCAGCCAGCGCACCCTTGGCGATATTGCCGTTGAGATCCGCGCCATAGCCTTGAAGACGGTGGCCGGTGTTGTCGACCACAACGTTCTCGGCATTGACCTTGAACGCACCCGCCCGTGAGTAACTCAGTGATCCATTGTCGCCCAGCACAAAAAAACCGCTCCCTCGAATGCTGAGATCAAGGGCGTTACCGGTATTTTTGAGGTCGCCTTGGTTGAACTGCTGGGAGACATTCGCCAGGCGCACGCCCCGGCCTATCGCACTGCTGACCGTCCCCAGCAGTGTTGTTGAATAGACATCGGCGAATTCAGCACGGGACGATTTGAACCCCGTGGTTGCCACGTTCGCGATGTTGTTGCCAGCCACGTCCAGTTGCTTATTGGCTGCGTTAATACCGCTAAGACCGTTAGTGAAAGACATGAGCCACTCCTCTGTGTAAGGAGCGATTGTACGGATGGGGTGTGGAGACTCGGCTGAGTGCGTGTGGAGGAACGGTGGAGATCAGACGCCGAGCCAGATCATCCAGCAGCCAGCGACCGCCTTTGCCCAAGGCACGATGTGCAGGTGTGCGGTGTAGGTCTGCACGCCGTTATCCGCCTGGCCCCAGCCCTATCAAAGGGTAAATCCTGGAAATCACCCGCCTCGTGGCCTCTTCGATCGTTCCTTCATTGCGGCATAAAACCCAGTCGTTATCGGCCATCGCGCGTTCAAACGCCTGGGTACAGGCACTATGTTCTTCCAGTGTCTGGGTCACTGTACTGCCCAGCCCACGCCGTCGCGCGGCTGCCCTGCCCCATGAAATCTCGGGGGCGGTGACAACGCCGACATGCAGGTCTGGCACTCGCACGTTTCGATCGATGTTCAATTGCAGGATATGTGCAAACGGGATTATCCGGCGAAACGCGGCATCGGAGGGGTACCAGCGGTCTATCAAAATGATGCTGCCTGGCGGCTGTTTATCCAGCACGTGCTGGGAGATCCAGGCACGGCTATCAGCAAAGCGCTCACACACCTCCCATTCCAGATCCCGGTTGGGGTCCCTGACGAGTTGGTTGACGAGGGCCATTGTTTCACCCCTGGAGGGATCGCTTTTTTTCTCGCACAGGCGGATGACCTTTTGGTTGTCTGCCCTCAGTACTTTCGTCACGGCCTCCAGCAACGTGGTTTTGCCGGCGCCCTTGGGGCCATCGAGAGAAACAAACAGCGGACGATTCATTCTTCACATATCGATAGCGGCATGGATGACCACTCTAACCTTGTTTCCGGCGAAGGGGTCTCAAATCAAGCTGGAGCTGCGCGCAATAGTTTAGAAATCTCTGAACTATCTTTTTGCGCTGCCCTATTCTTTTCGCTCCTCGCCCTTCCCTATCATCGACGCCAATAAAGGAGCCCTCCCCTAGAGATGCGGCCCGAAGTTTGCCTTTTCTGATAGTCACTGCCGTTTGTCGTGCGTTTCGGTTTGCGCCGCAACGCCGCTGTGTCAATCACACGAAGGATTCTTTGGGGCACATCGATGAAACTGGAAATATTCCGCACGCTGTGGGGCTACACCGCAAGCAAGGCGCAAGCGCTCGAGGAGTTGCTTGAGGCCGGTTTCGATGGCATGGAAGCTCGCCTGCCCATGACCGCCAGCGAGCGTGCCGAGTTCGCAGCCTTTCTACGCGCTAACCATGTCAGCTATATCAGCACCGTCTTCAGCGCCTACGACGTCCTGCCGGAACAATCGGCGAGTGTCGACGAACACCTCCTGGACCTGGATAAGAAGCTCAGTTGGGCCGCCGAGTTGTCGCCGCGCTTCGTCAACCTCCTGGCGGGCAACGACCGCTGGCCACTGGCACAGCAAGTCGACTTCTTTGGCCGCGCCATGGACCTCGCACGCAAGCACGACCAGGTGTGCGCCTTTGAAACCCATCGCGCTCGCTCGTTGTTCAACCCGTGGGTCACCCTCGAGCTGATTCGTCAACTGCCGGACCTGCGCTTCACCAGTGACATCAGTCATTGGGTGGTCACCTGCGAGCGCCTGCTCAATGATCCGTTCGACGACCTCAGCGCCTTCGTCGAACGCGTTCACCACATTCAGGCCCGGGTCGGTTATGACCAAGGGCCGCAAGTGCCCCACCCCGCCGCCCCCGAGTACGGCCCAGCGCTGGCCTTCCATCAGCAACATTGGGAGGCCGTCTGGCGCGCCCAGGAACTCCGCGGCTATCAAATCAGCACGCTGACACCCGAGTTCGGTGCCGACGGCTATCTGCATCACCTGCCCTTCACCAATGTACCGGTAGCCGATCTGTGGTCGCTGAACGTGTGGATGGCAAACACCGAGCGCGAGCATTTCCGGCGTTTCACCTGCGCCTCAACCCGATAAGGAGCGTTCCCTCATGCCTGACAAAACGCCCAAGAGCGCCAACTTCAGCCGCATTCCGGTGGTGGACATCGCCGGGCTTTACAGCGACGACATCACACAACGCCAGGCGGTCGCCGAAGAACTCGGTAACGCCGCCCGCGCGGTGGGTTTTCTGTACATCAAGAACCACGGCATCGCGTCGTCACTGATCGACGGCTTGCGCCACGCGGCGAAGGCGCTGTTTGCGCAATCGCTTGAGTACAAGATGCAGCATTACATCGGCACTTCCCGCAGCCACAAGGGGTTTGTGCCTGAAGGTGAAGAGGTCTATGCCAAAGGCAAACCGGATCACAAGGAGGCCTTCGATATCGGTTTTGAAGTGGGCGAAGACGATCCGCTGGTCATTGCCGGAACGCCGTTGATCGGCGCCAATGAATGGCCCGACCTGCCGGGTTTCCGCCCCGCGGTCGAAGCGTATTACGCAGCGGTGTTCGCATTAGGTCGTCGCCTGTTCAAGGGCTTTGCACTCGCATTGGGCCTGGAAGAAGACTATTTCGACGCGTTGGTCACGCGCCCACCGTCGAAGCTGCGGCTGATTCATTACCCATTTGATACGGCGGCACAAGACGCGCCAGGCATTGGTGCGCATACCGACTATGAGTGTTTCACCATTTTGCTCGCCGACAAGCCAGGCCTCGAAGTGATGAACGATCAGGGGCAATGGATTGATGCGCCGCCCGTAGACGGTGCGTTTGTGGTCAATATCGGCGACATGCTGGAGGTCATGACCGCGGGGACGTTCGTCGCCACGGCTCACCGAGTGCGCAGCGTCAGCGAGGAGCGCTACTCCTTTCCACTGTTCTACGCGTGCGACTTCCACACCCAGATCAAGCCGCTGCCGCAATTTCTGGCGGGGGGTGAGGATTACGAGGAAATCACCATCGGCGAACACATGTTCGGCCAAGCGTTGCAGACCTATCAGTACCTGCGCCGCAAAGTCGAACGCGGCGAACTCAAGCTGTATGAGAAGGCACGCAAGCCCTCCAGCTTCGGCCACCTGAAGAACCAGGCGCAGAACGCGTCCTGATGCAACCCTCGACCGGTTCCAACAACCCTGTTTTAAAACCCGCCCAGTCCTACTTTACCGACGTGGAGTCATCGATGATGCGCAATCCAATGAATAATGTTGTTCGCTTGACCCTGCTTGCCGTCGCAATCCTGGGTTCGACTGGCGCCCATGCGGCGACCACGGTGACGCCCGGCGTACTCAAGGTCGGCATGGAGATCACCTATCCGCCCTTCGAGTCCTACGACGAACATAAAAACGTCGTCGGCTCCGACCCCGAACTTGCGCACTTGCTCGCCAAGCACCTGGACCTCAAGGCTGACTTCGTTGACACCAAGTTTTCCAACCTGATCCTCAGCCTGAACGCCGGTCACTACGATGCGATCATCTCCGGCATGTACATCACTCCCCAGCGGCAGACTCAAGCGCAAACCATCGCATACGCCAAGACCGGTGCCGCAATCATGGTGCTGAAGGACAGCCCACTGAAACCGAAAGTACCGGAAGACCTTTGTGGCCTGAAAGTCGGCCTGGAAAAAGGCACCACGTGGGTGGCGCAGTTCAACACACTCTCGACTGACTACTGCACCCCGAATAACAAGGGCGCGATTATGGTCAGCGAATTCCCGTCCGCCCCTGAAGTGACCCAAGCACTGCTCTCCGGCAATGTGCAGGCTCAGGTAGAGATCGACGGCGCTGCCGGCATGATCGCAGAACGTACCAAGGGCCGCGTGGTCGTCAGCACCGAGCACTCGATCTACCAACAGACGCTGGGTATCTACGTCAAGAAAGGCAACGACGCGCTCTATCAGGCACTGCTCAAGGCCTTCGATGCGACGAAAGCGTCGGGGGAATACGCCGCCCTGTTGAAGAAATACAACCTGGAAGCACCGACTAACTGACTCAGTACAGCCATGGCCTTCTGTAGGAGCGAGGGGGACGCCTAGTTCCTACAGAAGGCCATGGCTGACTGGCATTGGGGTAAAGCCCCGTCGGCGCGAGCAGTTGGAGATACACATGCAATTTGAATGGCCCTACTTTTTTTCTCTGTTTTCAGTCTCCGACTTCTGGAGCGCCTGCGTTACCGTGGTGCAGCTCAGCACGCTGGCCTGGTTCATCGGCATGCTATTGGGGTTCCTGCTGGCCTCGGCCAAACTCTCGGCCACGCGTTGGGTCAGCGTGCCGGCGTCGATTTATATCTGGTTCTTTCGCAGCGTGCCGCTGCTTGTCCTGGTGGTGTTCGTCTATAACCTGCCGCAGATGTTCCCGGTCACCCGTGAAGTACTCTCCAACCCCTTCTATTCCGGCCTGTTGGCGCTGGTGGTCACCGAAGCGGCGTACATGGCGGAAATTCACCGTGGCGGCTTGATATCCGTTGCCAAAGGCCAGAAAGAAGCCGGCCGCGCGCTGGGCATCGGCCTGCTCGGGCTACAGCGTCTGATCGTGATCCCGCAGGCGTTTCGCATTTCCCTGCCGACGCTGATCAACGAATACATCACCGTGGTGAAACTGACCTCGCTGGTCTCGGTGATTTCCTTGACCGAACTACTGACCGTAGGCCAGCGCCTGTACGCACAAAACTTCCTGGTCATGGAAACCCTGTCGGCGGTGGCGGTGTATTACGTGCTGATCGTGACCGTGCTCGGCTGGCTGTTTCATTGGCTGGAGCAACACCTGGAACTCAACAACCGCAAACCACACACCCTGGATGACATCAGCGTGCAGCGCCTGCGTGCGTCACAGGTGGCCCCGCCTTCCACGGGCGCTCGTACCGCGTTGGGAGCCGGCTCGGCGCCCGCCCTGCAACTGGTCGATATTCACAAGCGCTACGGCCCGCACGCGGTGCTCAAGGGCATCAACCTGAGCATTGATGTGGGTCAGGTGATTTCCATCATCGGCCCGTCGGGATCGGGAAAAACCTCGCTGATTCGAACGATCAACGCCCTGGAGAGCATCGACCAAGGCGAGATCATTCTGTTCGGCGAAAGTTATATCCACGCCGGTGACAACCCCCATGCGCAACAAGTCCGCCGTGGGGTGAAGCGCATCGGTATGGTGTTCCAGAGCTTCAACCTGTTTCCACATCGCACCATTCTCGACAACGTCACGCTTGCACCGCGCTATCACGGCGTCGACACGTTCGTCAGTGAGCAGCGTGCCTACGCCCTGCTGGACAAGGTCGGGCTGCTGGCGCACGCGCAAAAATACCCGCACCAATTGTCTGGAGGCCAGCAACAACGGGTGGCAATTGCCCGCGCATTGGCCATGGATCCCCACATCATGCTGTTTGATGAGCCAACGTCAGCCCTCGACCCGGAACTGGTGGGCGATGTGCTCAAGGTGATCGGCGACTTGGCCAAAGACGGCATGACCCTGTTGATAGTGACCCATGAGATGGACTTCGCCCTGTCAATTTCCGACCGGGTGATTTTCATGGAAAACGGTTTGGTTGCGCTGGATGCGGCGCCCGAGAGCATTCGTGCCGATCAGTGCGGGGACAGAATCAGGCAATTCATGCAGGTTTGAAGTCGACGGTCTAAAACGCGAGACGGTGGGTGGCTTACACCCTGCGCAAGCCAGCGGGACCCAGATCAGCGATTTTTTTTATAAACCCATTCAATCAGTTAGGTATTCCCACTGACCCGACGACACCTACATCTGATTTAAATCAACCAGGCCCTGGCCCTTCACGCAGAAATTAAGCGCAGCAGTCGCACCTTCGTACTCGATGGTGCAGAAACGCTAGTTTCCTGGAGGTTCGTCATGGCTACGCATCTACAAGGCTCCCAACCGATCGCCCCGCCGTCTGCCCAACCCGTTGCGAGCAGTCTGCACAAGGTTGAACCCAAGCGCCTGTCGTTGAGTCTGTTGATCGCCCTGGTGGTCGGCTCGATGATCGGCAGCGGCATTTTCAGCCTGCCACAAAACATGGCGGCCGGTGCGGGCGCTGGCGCGATCCTGATTGGGTGGTTGATCACCGGCGTCGGCATGCTGTCGCTGGCCCTGGTCTATCAGACCCTGTCCAACCGTCAACCGGCGCTGGACAACGGCGTATTTGCCTATGCCCGTGCGCTGGGCGGTGAATACCTGAGTTTCAATTCCGCCTGGGGTTACTGGATCAGTGCCTGGATCGGTAACGTCAGTTACCTGGTGATCCTGTTCGCGGCCCTGAGCTACTTCTTCCCGCTGTTCGGCGATGGCAATAACAAAGCCGCGATCGCCGGTGCATCCGTGGTGCTGTGGGCGTTGCACTGGATGATCCTGCTGGGGGTGCGCACCGCTGCCCGCGCCAACGCGTTGACGACCCTCGCCAAGATCGTGCCGTTGCTGCTGTTCATCGGCCTGGTGATCGCGGCGTTCCAGCGTGAGACCTTCAGCGTCGACTTCTGGGGCGCGCCCGCCTTGGGCAGTACGTTGGATCAAGTCAAAAGCACCATGCTGGTGACTGTCTGGGTGTTTATCGGGATCGAAGGCGCCAACGTGTTTTCTGCCCGGGCTGCGGAGCGCGCGAATGTCGGGCGCGCCACGGTGATCGGTTTTGTTATCACGCTGTTGCTGCTGATCGCGGTGTCGTTGCTGTCGCTGGGCGTTCTCAAACAACCGGAACTCGCTGCCCTCAAGAACCCATCGATGGCGGGTGTACTGCAGGTAGCGGCCGGGCCATGGGGGGCGGTGCTGATCAGTATCGGCTTGATCATTTCGGTGGGCGGCGCCCTGCTCGCCTGGACGCTGCTGGCCGCCGAGTCGGTATTTACGCCGGCCAAGGAAAAGGTCATGCCGGGCGCGCTGGCCACGGAAAATACCCAGGGCGTGCCCGCCAATGCGCTGTGGCTGACCAACGGCTGCATCCAGGTGTTCCTGCTGTTGACCCTGTATTCGAGCGCCAGTTATCTCGCGCTGATCTCCCTGGCCACGTCGATGATCCTGGTGCCCTACCTGTTCAGCGGCCTCTATGCATTGAAACTGACCTGGCAGGGCACCACCTACGCCGGCCACCGCGCCCTGCAACTGCGCGACATGGCCATCGCGGCGGTCGCCACGCTGTATTGCGTATGGCTGCTCTACGCCGCCGGGCCTAAATACCTGCTGCTCAGCGCCCTCCTCTACGCCCCTGGCTCGTTGATCTACCTGGGCAGCATGAAAGCCCGTCAGGGGCAACCGCTCAGCGGCCCTGAAACCGGGCTGTTGATCATCATCTGGGCGGCCGCTGCCTACGCCGGCTGGATGCTGTGGTCGGGGACACTGACCTTGTAAGAGACCCCGTGTTCTGTCCTGGCAGGCCACGCCATGGATCTGCGTTGCCTGCCTTCTATCTGAGAGGAGTATCAAGATGAGCAATTCCGCAAAAAAAATGCCGGTCACGACCGAACATAAATCCGACCGGCTCCCCATGACGACAGACCTGTGGCGGCCACTGGAAAAACTGCGGCAACAGGTCGACCATCTGTTTGAGGACTTTAATCTCGGTACCAGCCTGTCGCCCTTCAGCCGGGGCCTGTTCGACGTTGAACCGTTCTGGCGTCGCGAACTGATAGGCCATGGCATGCCCGCCGTGGACATCACCGAGAAAGACAAAAGCTACGAAATTACCGCCGAAGTGCCCGGTATGGACCAGAAAGACATTGAGGTCAAACTGTCCAATGGCAGCCTGATCATCAAAGGCGAGAAGCAGGAGGACAAGGAAGAAAAACGCAAAGGCTACCACCTTAGCGAGCGTCACTACGGTTCCTTCGAACGGGTGTTCAACCTGCCTAAGGGAATTGACGCCGATAAGATCGACGCGAGTTTCAGCAAGGGTGTGCTGAGCATCTCGTTGCCGAAAAAGCCTGAAGCCATGAAAGCGGATAAGGTCGTGCCGATCAAGGGCGAGTGAATCCCAGGCCATCTTGCCCCTCGCCGGGAAACCGGCCAGGGGCTTTTTTTGTGTACGCTCCGGCGTGGCCACCGCGCTGCATGCGCCTCAGCCGCGAAAGATATCGTACGGCTCAATCCTCAGGACCTTGCGGATCCCCAGGTAACTGGAAAATCCCGCGATCAACAACACCATGCCAAACGCCAACCCGAGGTTCCAGAAGGTGATGATCGCCGCGTAGTTAGGCAAGTAAGTCCGCGTGACGCTGATCAGCAGGGTCACCAGGGCGATGCCCAGGCCGTAACCGGTCATGGCGGTAAACAGTGCCATGAACAGGATCATGTACACCAACTCCCGGCTCTTGGCACCAATGGCTTTGAGGGCGGCGAACTTGTCCAGGTTCTCCAGGATGAAGGTGTAGAACGTCTGGCCGGAAATCGAGAGGCCGACCAGAAAGCTGATGACAGTCATCAGCAGGATGTTGGTACCCACCCCGGTCTGGTAGATGTAGAAATCGGCAATGCGCTGGTTGAATGCCTCCTTGGTCAAGGCGACATAACCCAGGCGGGCCACTTGCTGCTCGATCGCGGCTTCAGCCGCACGGCTCCTGGGCTTGAGCAAAATGTAGGAGACCGTAAAACGGGTGGTCGGAATGTACTCGATGGCTCGCCGGTAGGTGGTGTACAGCGTCGGTACGCCAGTCAACCCGCCGACCAGGACTTTAGCGATGCCCACGATAGTGCCGCGGTGATCGTTGAGTTCGAACGAGGTGCCGATACGGGGGTTGCCCAGCTTCGAAAACTCGGCATCGTGGACCATGATGAAGGCATTCTCGGCGTAGATGTCCTCGATGGCCCCCTGCTCCAACGCCGGGCGGCCAAACAGGCTCGTATCATCCAGGCCGATCACGCTGACGCCCTGGTACGTCCCGTCGGCCAGCCGCACCTGTGCACTGCCAATGAAAATCGGCACGGCATATTCAACCTCGTCCATGCTGCGCACCGCATCCAGCAAATAGTCCGGCAGAGGAATGACGATGGTGGGCGTGTTGACCGACGGATCGATGATCCACATGGGCGCCCCGATGTTGGTGACCGTCGAATACGCCCGATTCAGAATGCCGGCGAACATCGCGGTCATTTGCATCATCAGGAACACCGAAAAGGTGATCCCGACCAGCAGCGCAGAGAACTTGGCGCGATCATTCACCAGCAGCTTGTAGCCGATGCGCAGGATGCCGGCGTACTTCATGGCGCCGGCCTTTTCGTTGCCGCGTCCGGACGGTTCCACCACCCGCCTCCCAGGGCGACGAACAACCCCACCGTGTCCTGGTGACGTTGGGCCAACGCCTGCAAGTAAGCGATGTTCACCTGGTGCAGTTGCACGTCGGCGGCCAACAGCTCCAGGTAGGTCACCAGGCCCGCCCGGTAGTTGGCTTGCAATAAGCGCAATGCCTCCTGCGCCGTGGCTTGTGCCTCGGCTTGTTTTTGCACGGCCTGGGCATCGAACTCCAAGGCCTTGAGGGCATCGGCGACTTGCGCGAAAGACGCCAGCACCACCTGCCGATAATTCGCCGCCGCTTGCTGATACGCATCGATGGCGGCCTGGCGTCCGTACCACAGGCGCCCGCCCTGGAACACGGGGATATCCATCGAAGGCCCGACACTCCAGAAGCGTCCGGCGCCGGCAAACAGGGAACCGGCGGAAGCCCCGGCGGTACCGTAGGTACCCGTCAGGCTGAAGCTGGGGAACATCGCCGCCGTCGCTACCCCGATATTGGCGCTGGCCTGGTGCAGCTGCGCTTCAGCGGCGAGGATATCCGGGCGCTGGCGCACCAGCACGGAAGGCAGGCTGACGGGCAGGTCCTTGGGCAGGGAAAGTCCGCTCAGCGGGATGTCGGGAAGGAACAGTTGGCTGGGCATCGCGCCTTCAAGCGTGGCGAGTAGATGCTCGGCCTGACTGACTTTCTGCTTCAACGCCGGCAATGACGCCTCATTGCTGGCGATCAGGCTTTGCACGCTCAAGCTCGAGGAATACGGCGCCGTACCACTGCGTACCTGGGCCTGGGTCGATTGAAGTTGCTGCTTTTGCAACTCAATCAGTTGCTGCGTGGCTTCGATTTGCGCGGTATAGGCCGCACGTGCGATGGCCGTGTTGACCACATTGGCCGTCAACGTCAGGTAGGCCGCCTGCATCAGCCACTGTTGCTGGTCGACCTGCGCTTGCAGGCCCTCAACGGTGCGCCGCTCACCGCCGAACACATCCAGCGTGTAGCTGATGGTGCCGCTCAAAGTCAGCACATTGAAGACCGAGCCGGGCGTCGACTGGCCTTGCTGAATGGGCGCACTGCGTTCCCGGCCGGCACCGAAGTGGGCATCCAGCTGCGGGTAGAACACCCCATATCCGGCCATCAGCGTGTCCTGGCTTCGGCGCAGACTGGCCTCGGCGCCCTGCAAGGTCATGTTGTGAGCAATCGCCTGGTCCACCAGTGCGTCCAGCGGCGCGGACTGAAACAAACGCCACCAGTACGGTGACACCTCACTGCCCGGCAAAAACCGTTGTTCCTGCCCCTGCGCCGCGACCGACCTCGGCAGCGCATCGCGCAGGTAGCCGGATGGCGTGGGAGCCGGCGGGCGTGAAAAGTCCGGGCCAACCGTACAGGCGCTGCCCAGCATCAGCAGGCTCAGGGCGAGCCAACCGGCGCATACGCGGCCAAACCAAGCGAGCCTGTGCATTATTTCTGACCTATGAAGACATCCACCAACTGTCCTGGATACACCCTCGGCAGGTCTTTTTTATCAAACCGGAAAATCACCGCTAGCACCCTCAGGTCGACTTTTTCCTGGCGCTGATTGGACAACTCGATCTTCGGCGATACGTAAGGCTGCAAGCGCACGAACTCCAACGGAACCTTGATATCCGTGCCGTGGATCAGCATCTGCGCACGCATGTGTTCGGGGGCCGGCAGCCGGGCAATCAGGATCTCGTCCACGTAGCAGCGAACGGCCAGATACGCCTGGTCGGCACTCATGACCACCAGCGGGCTGAACCCTTGGGTGTAGGTGTCGTAGGCACCTTGGGACGACACATAACTGCCAACGGTGCTGTTGATCGCCAGGATGACCCCGCTCCTGGGGGCCTTGATCACGTATTGCGCCAATGCCGCGGCGGCCACGTTGAGCGATGCCTGCGCCTGGGCCGCCGTGCCCTTCGCGGTATCGAGGGTGTCCTTGCTGATCGACTTGGGATCCAGCGCATATGAGGCCAGGCGTTTGTTGTACTGATCCCGCGCCGTGCTCATATTGGCTTGCGCCAGTTCGAAATTGGCGCGGGGCAATGCGTCATCGATCATCACCAACGGTGTGCCGCGCGTGACCGTCTGCCCCTCGCGCACCAGCACTTGCGTGACCGGCCCGGCGACCTGCGGATAGATCACGATATTGCTGCCACCGGACTGCTCGCTTTCGATGATGCCGTTGGCATAGATGGCGCTCTCGTAGCTGCTGCTCGCCGGCGCAAAGGCCGGCGGCAGCGTTTGAGGGGTGCGTCCGAACAGGTAGGCAGCGACCAGCCCGGCGAGCACGCCGAGTATCGCCAGCGCAAACAGGATCGGCTTTTTCACAGCGCAGCCCTGGTGGGCTCGGAGATACGGCCGTCTTCCATATAGATGATGCGATCGGCGTACTCGTTGATCCGCGCATCGTGGGTAACGATCAGGATGCAGCGCTGCTGATTGAGGATTTTTTCCTTGACGAAAGCGATGATCATTTTCCCGGTGTCGCCATCCAGGGACGCAGTGGGCTCATCCAGGATCAATATCTGCGGGGCGCCGACAATCGCTCGGGCGATGGCGACACGCTGCTGCTCGCCGCCCGACAGTTTGACCGGCAGGATGTCCCCGTGGTCCTTGAGCCCGACGACCTCCAGGCTTTGCCTGGCCTGCGCAATTGCGTCATTCCAGTCGTGGTGCTGGAGAATCAAGGGAATGGCCACATTTTCAGCGGCGGTCAGCCGCGCGAAGAGATGATAGTCCTGGAACACGAAGCCAATGCTGTTGAGCCGCAACTCGGCCAACTGGTCGGTGCTCAGGCTCCAGATATCCTGCCCATTGATCGTCACTGTGCCGGCGTCGGGGCGCAATATCCCGGAGATCATGCTTAACAGGGTGGTTTTGCCACTGCCGGAAGGCCCGACGATAAAGACCATTTCGCCAAACTGCGCGACCAGCGCCACCTGATCGACCGCCGTCATGCGCGCACTGCCCTCGCCAAACCATTTACTCAGACCGTTCGACGCGATGGCCGGGTGTGCGGCGGCAGTGGTGGGGACGCTACTCATGACTTCTCCTGCCCTGCCCGGCACCGGTCGGAATACCCAAGCCTGTGTCGCTGCCGCCCGCGTTGGAGCGGCCTTGCAGCAAGCCCGACGAGGCGTCGGGTGCTGCAACCGTTCACTACTTGCGGCTCGCCTTTTCGAGTACCCGGCTGGCACGCTCATTGGCTTGGTCGGCGGTCTGTTGCGCTTGATTGGCGGCTGCCGCCGCCTGTTCGGCTTTGGAGTAGGCTTCATCGGCCCTGGCTTTCGCCGACAGCGCATTGCTTTGGGCCGACTCCAGGCGCGCATCCAGCTCTTTGGCGGACTTACTGCTGCAACCGGCCGACAGCGCCAACAGGATGCTGAGCAACACAACGGGTAAACGCATATTCATGGGAATCTCCTTGAAGGTCATGGCAGGAAAGCACCTGCTGCGGTTCAAGTATCCGGCGCTGTGGTGGTGGCACTCTGATTTTTGTCAACTATCGACCAACAATCAGTCCCTGGCAGCGTCGGCGCGCCCTCCCCGCGCCTTGGCCAATAAAGACTTCAGCGCCCTCAGTGAGCGGGTATTGAGTACGTCATCCTTACCTAGCCAGGCACGCCGGGCTTGAGCGACGCCGTAGCGCAAATACGAAAAATCCGTGGCGCGATGGGCATCCGAATTGATGCTGATAAGCACGCCCTGGTCTTTGGCGTATTGGCATTGCAGATCGAACAGGTCCATGCGCTGGGGTTGCGCGTTGAGCTCCAGGCAGCAGCCGCGTGCGGCGGCGGCCCTGATGATGGCCGACAGGTCCATATTCAACGGCGCGCGTTCATTGATCAGGCGACACAACGGGTGCGCCAGAATCGTGAAATAACGATGATCCATGGCCCTGAGCAGGCGTTGAGTCTGTTGGCGCAGTGTCAGGCCGAAATGGGAGTGGACCGCCCCCACCACAAGATCCAGGCGCCCCAGGACCGAGTCCGGTAGATCCAGGCTGCCATCTTCGAGAATCTCGACTTCCACGCCCTTGAGCACGGTGATGCCTTGCAGGCGGGCGTTGAGTGCATCGATCTGGTCGATCTGCTTCAACAACCGCTCGCCAGCCAGACCATGGGCCACTGCGAGTGCGCGGGAATGGTCGGTGATCGCCAGGTATTCCAACCCGGCTTCCTGCGCGGCCAATGCCATCTGCTCCAGGCTATTGCTGCCATCGGAGTCGAGGCTGTGCACGTGCAAATCACCCTTGAGGTCACTCACCTCCACGAGCCTCGGCAAACGCCCGCTGAGTGCCGCCGCCACTTCACCGCGATCTTCACGCAACTCCGGCGTGATCCAGCGCAACCCAAGTGCCTGATAAACAGACACCTCCGTGGCCCCCGCCAGCCGCTCCTGCCCCTTGAACACCCCATATTCATTCAGCTTGAGCCCTAGGTCCCGCGCCTGCTTGCGGATCGCGATGTTATGCGCCTTGCTGCCGGTGAAATACACCAGCGCGGCGCCCAAGTCCGCGGGTTTGACGACCCGCATGTCCACTTGCAGACCGGAGTCGAGCACGACGCTGGCCCGTGTACGACCTTTCACCAATACGGTGGAAACCTCCGGGTGCTTGACCAAGTGCGCCGTGACACCCACCGAGGGCGCAGCGGTCACCAGGATGTCGATATCCCCCACGGTGTCGCGCATACGCCGCAGACTGCCAGCCAACTGGGCGTCCTCGACCCCGGGCAGTTGGCGCAAGTATTCGATCAACCGCAGCGCCACGGGCTCGACAACCGCCAGCGGCAATCGGCGATCCTTTCCGAGCCCCTTCTGCGCGGCGCTCAATAAGCGCGCCTCCAGCCGTTCGCCAAAACCGGGAACGTGACGGATATGACCCTGCTGGGCGGCCTCGCACAGTTGCTGCGCGGTGGCGATGCCCAGGTCATGGTAAAGGTGCTTGATGCGTTTGGGCCCCAGGCCGGCGATGGACAGCAATTCCACCAGCCCAGGCGGCAATGTCGAACGCAAGCGCTGACGCAGGGCACAATTGCCGGTCGTGGCGATTTCACTGATCTTGCCCGCCAGGTCCACGCCAATCCCCGGCAGTTTTGGCAAGGGTTCGCCACGTGCGATGAGCGGCGCCAGTTCGACCGTCAGCGCCCTCACGGTGCGCGCCGCCACCCGGTAAGCACGGATGCGAAACGGGTTGGCGTCATCGATCTCGAGCAGGTCGGCGATATCGTCAAACACCGCGGCAATCTCATCGTTACTGATCGCCTGCGAGCGTTCGGCCGTGGGGGTCGGCGCGCCGAGCAACGCTTCCCGAGGCGGTACAGCCGTGAGTTTCATGGCCCCAGCCTCGCCATGTAATGCGCGACCGCCTCGGCATCGGCGTCCGACAGCGTATGCGCAATCTGGCTCTCCAGGTCCCCCCGCTCGCGCAGGTCAGCCTGTTGAAACACCTTGATCTGGCTGATCAGGTAGGCGGCATGCTGGCCGGCCACGCGCGGTGTCCGACCTTGGCCCTGCCCCTCGCTGCCATGGCAGGCGCTGCACTGGGCGATACCGGCTGCCGGCACGCCGTGGCGAAAGATCCATTCGCCCCTGGCATCCGGCGTTTCGCTTTCTGCCTGCATGGGCCGCTGCTTTGAAAAATAGTCCGCCAGGTCAGCGATCTGCGCGTCGGTCAAATGGGTGAAGCCCCACATGTACTGAGTCGCGGCCTTATCCATGCGCACATGGCCTTTGAAATCGGTCAACTGCGCCTTGAGGTAGTCTTTTTGCTGACCGGCCAACTTGGGAAACGACGGCGACACCGACTCCCCCGTCAGCCCGTGGCACAGGGAACACACGTCGTTCACCAAGGCAAGCGCGGGCATGGACGCGGTTTTGTGCGATGCCCGATCACGGGTGCCGGAACAGCCCACAAGCACCACCACGCAGACGGCAAGCGCCAGGTGTGATCGGTTGATAGAGCACCTCATGGCACATGCCTCCATGATCAGCGTCGGTTGTCGGCGCGTAGCGGGTTCAAACACCTTCGCTCAAGGTCGTGCAGGCTTTATTGACAAAACTCAATGATTCGCCTGGGTCAGGGTATAGGAATAGACAAACCCTGGATGAGGATGACGGCCGTGAACACACCCGCCCAACGCCTGCTGGATAAACACTATGGCGCGGCCGACAGGGCGGCCATCGTGCCGGTTCTGCGTCAATTTGCCGAGCCACTGCCGGCACTCGATGCGGCGGCGTTTGGTGAACTGTTCGATCGCTATGGGGAGGCGCGGGTGGTGCTGATTGGCGAGGCCAGCCATGGCACCAGCGATTTCTATCGGACCCGGGCCGCCATCACTCAACGGTTGATCGAGCGGCACGGCTTCACCATCGTCGCCGTGGAGGCCGACTGGCCCGATGCCGGCCATGTCGACCGGTATGTCCGAGGGTTGGCCCCGTCGGCGTGGACCCGCCACATCTTCAGCCGCTTCCCGACCTGGATGTGGCGCAACGCTGAGGTCAAGGCCTTTGCCCATTGGCTGCATCGCTACAATCATCAACGCGCCAGCGAAGATCGCGTCGAATTCCGTGGCCTGGATGTGTACAGCATGCGCAACTCGATTCATGAGGTGCTGCACTATCTGGACAAGGTTGATCCGCCATTGGCCGTGGAAGCACGACGGCGCTATGGCTGCCTGACGCCCTGGCAGGATGATCCCGCGTTGTACGGTCACTTCGTCGAACGCAACGGCCTGATGCCCTGTGAACCTCAGGTGGTCGAACAACTCAACGTGATGCTGGCCAAACAATTGGCCGGGCTTATCCAGGATGACGAAGGGTTTTTCAATGCCGCGCAAAATGCCCGGGTGGTGCGGGCAGCCGAGCAGTATTACCGTGCCGTCTATCGTGGTTCGACCGCGTCCTGGAACCTGCGTGACCGCCACATGTTCGACACCCTTCGCGCCCTGCTTGAGCATCGTGGGCCACACGCCAAAGCCGTGGTCTGGGCGCACAACTCCCACATCGGCAATGCCGCGGCGACGGAAATGGGCTGGAAGGGCCAGTTCAACATCGGCCAGCTCTGCCGCAGCGCCTATGGGCGCAATGCGGTGTTGATCGGCATGAGCACCGACCGTGGCCAAGTGGCGGCGGCCGATGACTGGGACGCCGACATGCTCATCAAGGAGGTGCGGCCCTCTCGTCCCGACAGTTGGGAGCATCAGTTCCTCAAGGCCGGTGTGCCGGCGTCACTGACCGACTGGCGCGACCCGCAGCGCAGCGAGCTGCGCACCGCGTTGTCCAATACCCTGCTGGAACGTGCCATTGGGGTGATTTACCGCCCCGACACCGAACGTGACAGCCACTACTTCGAAGCGGTACTGGCCGAACAGTTCGACGCCATGATCTGGATCGAGCAAACGCAAGCGGTGAAGGCCCTGGCACTGCCCAAAAGCGAACACCTGGAACCGGAGGACGAAACCTTTCCGTTCGGTGTATAGGGTTCGCTCCTCGCGGTTCAGGTTTCGAGGCGGTTCTCCCCCGAGTGCGCTTCAGTCGATTCGCGTTGCCAGGCCAGCTGCAATAACTTGATGACCTCTTGATCGGTGAGCTGCGGGAAATTCGCGTACCAATAACCGATGGACATCATCCGCTCAGGCGTCAGCGGGCAGATCACTTCATTGACGATACAGCGCAGGGTCTCCACCGTCTCCAGCGGCGCTACCGGCACCGCCACGACGATACGCGCCGGGTGCTGCAACTGCACCGCCTGGACCGCGGCGAGCATCGAGGCCCCCGTCGCCAGGCCGTCGTCGATCAGGATGACCACCTGATCCTTCAGTTGCAGCGGCGCTCGGGCGCCCCGGTAAACCTGCTCACGGCGCGATAACTCGCGTGTTTCACGGGCGACTACGGCGTCGTAACGGTCTTGATCAATCGGATGATCGCGCAGCATCTCTTCGTTGCGTATATGGATACCGCCACTGGCAATGGCGCCCATGGCGAATTCCGGATGGGACGGCATGCCGAGCTTGCGTACCACGAGGAGGTCCAGGCGCACCTGCAGCGCGGTAGCCACCTCATATGCCACGGGGACTCCGCCACGAGGTAAGGCGAGGATGATGACATCGGCTTGACCTGCGTATTTGAGCAACGGCTCCACCAGGCCTTGACCGGCCACCGACCGATCGGGCCAGAGGGTTTGCAGTGAAGGGCTATGAATCATGGGGCACCTCATCAGACGCTAGCGCCTGTTGGTTGATTACACCGGGCCTTCGCCGCGCTAGACCGCCAGTACGCTGCAAGGCACTTGGTAGAGGATGTGTTCAGTGGTACTGCCGAGCAGCTTCTCGATGCCGCGGTACTGGACCCGGCCCATCACGATCACATCCACCTGGTGTTCCTTGGCGAATTGACTCAGCACCGCAACCGGGTTGCCCGACACGAAGTGATGACGGTCCGACGGCACGCCATAACGTTTGGCCAGTTCGAGGAATCTTTTTTCCTCGTTGCTCGCCAGCTCCTTGCTGAGGTTGGAAAGCGCCATACCGCCCATGTCGCCCATGTACAGCGCGGACATATCGCAGGCATACAGCATGTGCAGCTCAGCATTGCATTGCAGGGCCAGGTTGATGGCCTGATCAATGATGCGCGCGTTCAGCTCGCTGTTCGCCTGCTGGATATCCGACACGTCAACCGCAGCCACGACGATACGCGGCAAGGCATGGTCCCGGCCGCCGACCAGGTACACAGGAATCGGGCACTCGCGCAGCAACTGCCAGTCCAGCGGGGTGAAAAACGCGCGCCGGAGCGCAGACTCGTGCTGCACCTGTTTGATCAACAGGTCGGGCTGCATCTCGCTGACGTAATCCAGGATGTCTCGCTTGATGTCAGTGGCCCATGCCACCTGCGTGGTCACGTTCAGGCCAAGCGCGTGGAGACTCTTGACCTGGGCTTCCAGCCAGTGGTGGTGATCCTCGAGGTAGCTTTCGCGGGCTCGGTCGCGCACGTCGCCTTCCAGCAACGCCAATATTTCCAGCGGTTTTGCCAACGCGGCAATGTGCAGGCTCGCGCCACTGGCCTTGGCCAGGGCACCGGCATGGGTAATCGCCGAGGCATCCCGCAGGGCGGGGTTGATGATCAGTAACAAGCAGGTGTATTGGCTCATGATCGATCTCCAGACAGGAAGGAAAAACCACCCCGGCGCTTCAACGTATCGGGCCAGGCGGTATCGCGGGAACCCTGCGCAATGTTCATGATGTTCACCCCATGGCGCCGCGCATTACTCTAGGGGCTGGCTTATCTGGCAGGGCATGTCGTTGGTTGTCGGCCATGACATCTGCATGGGCATGTGCATGGGCATCTGCCACGCAGCCTGACCGGCCATTCTGCGGTGCATCACGCGCCAGAACAGGTCGAAAATGGTTTTTTGCTGCGCGTCCAAGGCGTCATAAAAGGTCTGGGTCCGAGCCTGGGCGGCATCCAGGCGCACCAATTGCGCCTGCATCCAGTTGGTTTGCACACGCAGGCGCTCGATGCCGTTTGCCATCCGTTCAGGCGTCGTTTGATTGTTCGAAGCCTGCCTGGCCGGCGCTTGGTCACTGTCGGCGGCCCTGCCCTTGTCGGCTTGCTGATTGGCATCGGTGATGACGCCCGATGCCCAGGTTTCCCACGCGGGCATTTGTTCCGGCTTGAGCATCAGCTTGCCCTTGAGGTCGTCCAGGGTCCGCTGCGTGTGCTTGACCCAATCGAAACCGGCGGCGTGATGAAACATCGGACCAGGACCGGGGCCCGGCATCACCGGGTTGGCGAAGACGCTCATGGACGGTAACAGCAGAATGCTTGCCGTGATCAACAAACACTGGCCAATCAAGCGCGGTCTGTTCATTTCAGTTCATCTCGACGTTATGGGGCATTTCAAGCATAGGAGCCGCCCTGGCAACGGAGCTGATCCACATCAGAAAACCCATAGACAAACCCGACGCAGGATCGACCGTGGCTGCCGCCCTCTGATCAGCCTATCCAGTGAATGGACGGCGCCTTGTGCGCGATAGGCGCGGGCGCAGACTTTGGATGACCGACGATGATTGGGGCCACAGGCGTCCATTCGGCGGGAAGCCCCAATGCGTGCTTACCCTGCGGCGTATTCAGATAGCCCTGGGCGAAACCGATCCAACAGGTTCCAAGCCCCTCGGCATAAGCCGCCAGCATCAGGTTCTCGGTAGCCAGGGCGCAGTTTTCAATACACTGGTTGGGCTCGTTACCGGAGATCAGTACCAATACCGGTGCGTGGTAGAAAAGCTGAAAGTCTTCATCACTGAGCAACGTTTGGAAGTGACTGGAGTGCTCTCCCACCGGAGTCGTGGCAAGCACCCAGGCCTTGGCTTCCTGGGAAATCCGCTCCAGCAGTGCCTGGTCACGGATCACCGTGAACGTCCAGGGTTGTTGGTTCATCGAGCTGGGCGCCTGGACGGCGGCGTCGATCAAACGAAGAATGAGTTTTTCATCGACGGCTTCTGTCGTGTAGTCACGTGTCGAGCGCCGGCCGGCAATGGCTTTGGTCAGGTTCATGTGTGCGGGCCTCCATGAGGGTGTTTCACCACGGTGTCCGCCTGGACGAACGCTCGGGTGACTCGAATAAAAAACCAGGCGCGCCCCGGCGTTCAAGCGTCCGGGAACGACGGTTGGGCTGGCGCTTCTTTTTCTGGGATATCGGTGATGGTGGCCTCGGTCAACAGCAGGATACTGGCCACTGACACCGCGTTCTCCAAGGCAATACGCACGACTTTGGTCGGGTCGATAATGCCGGCTTCATACATGTCGACATACGCATTGGCGGAGGCATCAAAACCAATGTTTCCGGGCTCCGCCAGCATGCGCGCAACGACCACGCCGGCGTCTACCGCCGAGTTTTCCGCAATGCGCCGCGCCGGCGCTTCCAACGCCCGGCGCAGTATCTGCAGGCCGGTGCGCGCATCGCCCTCCACCTGGGTTTCATCGGCGGCGATCAGCGGCACGGCCTTGAGCAGCGCGAGGCCGCCGCCGGGGACAATCCCTTCGGTGATGGCTGCACGGGTCGCCGAAATAGCATCGTCCAGGGCGTCCTTGCGCGCTTTCATTTCAGCCTCGGACGGCGCGCCGACGCGGATCACCGCGACGCCGCCGGATAGCCTGGCCAGCCGCTCCTGCAGCTTTTCACGGTCATATTCGCTGCTGGTCGCCGCCATTTGCCCGCGAATCTGTTGCAGGCGTGCGTCGATGGCTTTGCGGGTACCGGCGCCGCCGATCAGCGCGGTGCTGTCCTTCGAGACCACAACCCGATGCGCCCGGCCCAACTGTTGCAGTTGGACCTGCTCGAGGCTGATCCCCAGTTCGTTGGAGATCACCGTGGCGCCCGTCAATACGGCCATGTCCTGCAGCATGTCCTTGCGTCGATCGCCAAAGCCAGGGGCCTTGATCGCCACGGCTTTAAGCACGCCGCGAATGTGGTTGACGACCAGGGTGGTCAGGGCTTCACCTTCGATGTCATCGGCGATCAATACCAGGGGCTGACCGCTTTTGGCGACCTGTTCCAACAACGGCAGCAAGTCTTTGAGTACGCCGATCTTGTGGTCACAGAGCAGCAGGCAGGCATCTTCGAGTTCGACCTGCATCTTTTCGGTGTCGGTGACGAAATACGGCGAGACATACCCCCGATCAAAGCGCATGCCTTCCATGACCTCGACCACCGTTTCGGTGGTCTTGGACTCTTCGACGCTGACCACGCCCTCGACCCCGACCTTTTCCAGGGCGTCAGCCACCAGTTGCCCGATGACGGGATCGTTATGGGCTGACAGCGTCGCGACCTGGGCCTTCTCCTTGGGCGTACTGACAGGGCGAGACTGCGCGGCAAGTGATTCCACGACCAGCAACAGGCCACGGTCCAGGCCGCGCTTGAGGTCGATCGCGCTGGCCCCGGCCACCACGTTGCGGATGCCATCGGCCAGGATGGCATGGGCCAGCACCGTTGACGTGCTGGTCCCGTCGCCGACCGCCTCACCCGTGCGCTCCGCGGCCTGGCGCAGCATCTGCGCGCCGAGGTTCTCCTCGGGGTCTTGCAGGTCAACGCGCTTGGCGATCGTGACTCCATCATTGCAGACCGTCGGGTTTCCCCATTTATTCTGCATCAACACCGACTTGGACTTCGGCCCCAGCGTTACGCGCACCGCGTCCGCCAGTTGGGTGGCACCACTGAGGATTTTTTCGCGAGCAGGCGCGCGAAACACGATTTTACTGTGAGCCATCAGGGGGTCTCCTCTCATGTCGACGGAACCTGCATGCTTGTCTGAAGCGCCGGCAACCAGGTTGACTTTTATCAACAAAGTCACACGCCTTGCCGACACGGGTCGCGAAGCGCTCACCGACTGTCGCCGGGCGCTCCCCGAGTTGATAAAAATCAACGCGCTCGATGGCAAACAGCGTCCAAATCAACCCGTGAAATCCACGCGGCCTTCATTACTTTTTCCTCGATGCGCCAGGAGAAACGCCATGGACAAATATCAGCAGAGTCAGAAAAACAAACTGTTCAAAACCCAGGCCCATGATCCCTATTGCCTGCAGCGGGTTGAAGGGGCGGCTATGTGCCCGCAGTGCGACGCGGTGTATGAAGCCGGTAACTGGCATTGGAACCGAGCTGAAAATACCGGGGTCCACAACGCGCAATCCGTGACCTGCCCTGCCTGCCGCCGCATTGCGGAGAATGCCCCCGCCGGCACTGTGACGCTGTCGGGCAGCTTCTTGCGAAAGCACTATGACGAAATCATCCACCTGATCAAAAACACCGAAAAAATGGAAGCAACGGAGCACGCGCTGGAGCGCATCATCCACCTGACGGATAGTGAGGACGACCTGGTGGTGACCACCACCGGGATTCATCTTGCGAATCGCCTGGGGCATGCGCTGGAGGCTGCGTTCAAAGGCAAGGCCCAATATCGCTACGGCGACACTCAGTACGGCCTGAGTGTTACGTGGACACGCAATGAATAGTCCCGACGCGGTTAACGCAACGCCGTATCGCGAGCGCGACTCAACCGCTGGCGATGGTAAAACAGCCGCTTGACCCACTCAGCCGCGCCCATGTAGACCAGGCTGATTGCCAGCACTGTCAGCAGGATCGGCAGTGGCAAAGGCACCAGCCCGAACCACGGCGCTATCGGGCTGTAGGGTAACCCGACAGCCAGCAGGCCGATGGCCGCGGCGCTGCCCAGCAGCAGGGGCGCCGGGCGGCTTTGGTAGAACGGCCTGTAGGTGCGCACGATGAATATGGTCAGCAGTTGGGTCAGCAGCGACTCCACGAACCAGCCACTGCGAAATACCTCGGGGCCCTTCTGCGCCATCAGGTACAGGGCCACGAAGGTGAGGACATCGAACAGCGAGCTGACCAGCCCGAACACCACCATGAAGCTGCGGATCTCGCTGATGTTCCAGCGGTGCGGGGTGCTTTCCCATTCACGGTCAACGTTGTCGCTGGCGATGCCCATGGACGGAATATCGGACAGGAAGTTGTTGAGCAGTATTTGCTTGGCCAGCATCGGCAGGAACGGCAATACCAGGGATGCCAGGGCCATGCTGATCATGTTGCCGAAGTTGGCGCTGGAGACGATCGAGATGTACTTCAAGGTATTGGCAAAGGTATGCCGGCCCTCCTCGATGCCTTCGCGCAATACGTCGAGGTTGTGCTCCAGCAACACAAAGTCGGCGGCTTGCTTGGCCACGTCGGCGGCGTTGTCCACGGAAATGCCGATGTCGGCCACTTGCAGTGCCGGCGCATCATTGATGCCATCGCCCATATAGCCGACCACATGCCCGGTCTTTTGCAGGGCGCGGATGATGCGTTCCTTCTGGTTGGGGTCGACCTCGGCAAAGAGCATGGTCAGCGGCGCCAGGTGCATCAACGCTTCGTCCTTCATGCTGGACAGTTCGGCGCCGGTGATGATGCGTTCCACCGGCAGGCCCACTGCCGTGGCCACATGCCGGGCGACCAGATGACTGTCGCCGCTGATGATCTTGACCTGCACCCCCAGCCTGTCGAGGCTGGCGAGGGTGTCCTTGACCCCCGGCTCCGGCGGGTCGAAGAACAACAGAAAGCCGCGAAAGGTCATCTCGGTTTCCACCTCCCGGCCATAGTGCGGCTGGTCCGGCACGGCCCGCGTGGCCAGGCCCAGCACCCGGAACCCCTGCTCGCTCCACGCCGCGAAGCGCTGGGCGATCGTCGCCCGTTCGGCCTCGGTCAGCGCCAGGTCCTGCGCGCCGTGACGCACCTGGGTGCAGACTTCGAGCACGTTATCCAGCGCGCCCTTGGTCACCACCAACCGCTCGGCCTCAGGTGCATGGGCGACCACCACGCTCAGGCGCTTGCGCACGAAGTCATACGGCACTTCATCGAGCTTGCTGGCCGCGGGGCACGGCGCCAGGGTTTTACCGGCCAGGGTAATGGCCTCGTCCATCGCGTTGCGCATGCCGGTCTGCAGGCTGGCGTTGAACACCGCCAATTGCAGCACAGGGGTGGCGGGCTGGCCCTCGACATCCATGGCGCCGTCCAGCACCACGACACCGCGGGTCAAGGTGCCGGTCTTGTCGGTACACAGGATGTCCATTGCGCCAAGGTTTTCAATGGCATTGAGGTGACGCACGATCACGCCCTTGGCCGCCATGCGCTGCGCGCCCTTGGCCAGCGTGATGCTCAGGATCGCCGGCAACAGTTCCGGTGACAGGCCGATGGATAACGCAATCGCAAACAACAGGGTGTCGAGGGTCGGACGGTGCAGCAGGATATTGATGCCGAACACCACGATGGTGATCACCAGCATCACCCGCAACAGCAGGCCGCCGAAGCGTCGCAGGCCGCGCTCGAACTCGGTCTCGGGCGGGCGCAGCGCCAGGGTCTTGGCGATACGGCCGATTTCACTCTGCGCGGCATAGCGCGTGACGAGTACCTCGGCGGTACCGCTGCGCACCGAGGTGCCCATGAACACGCAATTGTGGCGCTGCCCCAAGGTGGCATCCGGCGCGCAGTCCCCCGCCAGTTTTTCCACCGGGAAGGTTTCGCCCGTCAGCAGGCTTTCGCCGATAAAACAGTCGAGTGCCTGCAAGATTCGCCCGTCCGCCGCGATCAGGCTGCCCGCGCTGAGCAGCAGAATGTCCCCTGGCACCACCTCGCTGGCGGCAACGTCCACGGGTTTGCCCGCGCGCCGCACCGTGGCGCGTAGCGCGATCTTGCTGCGCAGTTGTTCCACCGCGTGGCTGGCGCGGCTTTCATACCAGGCGCTGAGTACCGCGCTGATCAGCACAATGCAGCCAACAATCGCCGCATCCAGCCAGTCCCCCACCACCACGGCCACCAGCGCACCCACCATCAGAATCAACACCAAGGGCGTGCGCATTTGCTCCAGCACCAGCCTGCCCAGGCCTTGCGGGCGGTCCTTGGCCTGGGGCGGGGCCCTGCGCAGGCGGGCGCGGGCCTGGGCATGGCTCAAGCCCTGGGGCGTGCTGCGCAGGCTGCTCAATACCTGGCTGAGCGCTGGGCTCCAGTAATCGGCGTCGACCAAGTGCACGGGTTGCCTGGCGGAGGACTGCCATTCCCGATGGGCCAGCCAGAGGCCCGGCAACATCGGTAACCAGAAGGTCAGGCCCCGGAATAACAAGGTGGCGGACAGCGCCACGGCAACATTCACCCCCACCCAATGCAGCGTCACCACCGCCGCGGCTTCGAACGCGCCAAGACCGCCCGGCACAATGCCGATACTGCGCAGCACACTGGCAAGCATAAATCCGGCAAACAACCCCAACGGCGGTGCGGACACCCCCAGCGCACGCACCAAAACCCACAAGGTGGCGCTGTCCAACAGGATGATTGCCAGTTCCAGCACGGTAATGCGCCACAGCAACCCTCGGCTGCGCACCAACTGGCGGTCGGCGCCCGTGAGCAATGAAACGATCCTGGCAACCATCGCAAAGCGTTGCCCCGGTAAACGCGCCGCCAGGTGAGTACTACCGGCCAGCCTGGGCGTGACGACGGCCAATACCAGGCTGACGGCGACAAACACCAGGCACGTCGTCATCACCGTGGGTGTCGCATGCCCCTGCAAGATCACCACCGGCAACGCCACGCCGACCGACAGCGCATACGCGAGGAAATAGCCGGATAGATCCAGCACCAGGCTGGCCAGCACCACCGGTTTGGCAAACCCCAGGCGCACAAACGACGCCACCACCGCAAAGGCGCCACTGATACCGGAGGACGGCAGGGCTTGATCGACAAACAGCTTCATCAGGCTGAGCTTGCCCGCGTCCCACAGCGACAGACGGTGTGCCCCGGCCTTGAGCACCAGCCGAAACACCTGCCCCTGCGCCATATACGTCAAGGCTTGCAAACCCAGCGCAGCCAGCAGCCACAACGGTTCGGCCTGGGTCAGTAACTGGGTGAAGGATTCAACGTCGGTGAACTGCAACGCCACGCCGACCACGGTCGCAAACATCGCCGCGCCCAGCAGCCAGGTCAGCCACAGCGCAGAACGGCTGTAAGGCTGTTTTTCTTCACGCGCAGGGGGATGGGTGACACCTGGAATGGACGGTTTGACAGACATGCCGTGCCCCGGATCGAACCAGCGGAGTGTCCGATTCTGCCGCGGCGGCCAGGCGTGCGTTTGATTCAGGTCAAACACCCCGGATTGACCGTGCCGCTATCGGGATGGCCGGGCCCTTTGCGCCGGGCTTTGTGACTTTAATCAATAAGCCCGCGCTGCCGAAGCCGCACTGTGATGCAGGTCGTTCCGCGAGGCCACCGACTTCACTACCTGCCCTGCACTGGAGCCCCCCCCATGCTGACCAACCCGCACACTGCCGCGCTCATCGCCGAGATGGATCAAGCGTCACCCGAAGAGCACTGGCTGGAGAAACTGCGCGACGGAACGCATGTGCTGATCCGTCCGCTGTCGACCGACGATCACGCACGCCTGCTGCGCTTCTTCCAGCGTTTGTCGCCGCTGTCACTGCGCTTCCGTTTCCTGGGGGCGGTGACCCATGTCGACGAGCGCATCATCGACTCGCTGCTGAGCGTCCCGGGGGATATCAGCCGGGGTTATCTCGCCTTGATCCACCATGACGGCGAATTGCAGGTCATTGGCGTCAGCCGCTACAGGCAAGCCATGGATAGAGACGACTGCTGCGAATGCGCGGTCGCCGTCGCCGACCCCTGGCTACGCAAGGGGCTGGGGCATTTATTGCTGGGGCACCTGATTGACGCGGCCAGGCGCAACGGCTTCAGCGTGATGCGCTCGACGGATTTATCGACCGATTACCCGATTCATGGTTTGTATAAGCAGTCGGGGTTTACCTCGGTGTACCAGGGGCGTGATTTCGATCGCATTATTCATGAGTTGGCGCTGTGACCGGGGCGGCTCCCGGCGCATCAACCTGCTCAAGGTGGTAGCGCGATTGCACGAGGCGGCTGATCTGTTCCAACGCCACCTGGATGGATACCGCGTCGTCGTTTTCAATCAGGCGGGTTTTGTTGGCCAGGACATCGTCGCGAATCACCTCGCGGAACCAGTTGGAAAAATCCCCGGCCCTTCGATGTTCGCCAAACGCCCGAGCGTCCAGCTGCGCCAGCGCGGATAGAAACTCCGTCAGGTTGGACGCGTGCTTGCCCAGCGCGGGAAAGTAAAACGCGCGCCATGCGCCGACATTGCCGGCAGCGTATTTGCCGCTGTGGCGGTGATGCTTTTGATGCGGCTGCAACTGCTCCAGAAGCACAACCGCTTCACCATGATGAAGGTCCCAGAGGCATACCGGTTCAAGCCCCGGTGGGTGTGCCGGGAACGCGGGGCACGTTCGCTGCGTGTGATGGGCGAAGCGTTGGACCAATTCCCTCGCGGTGCTGCCCAGGGTCACCAGCATATCGACCCCTTCGAGCAACGCCGGGCAGACTTGGTCGAAGTCCAGGGCCACGATGATCGCCCCCATATTGGCGAGAAACCCCAAGGGCCACACCGCGCGCTGAGGCAGCATGTAGTGGGCTTCGTCCACGATCAGCCAGTAGGGTCGACCGGATGTGCTCCGTAGACGCTGGATAAACGGCAGCAGTTCGCCAAACAGTTGCACCCGGGCGGGCGGGTCCAGGGCGAGCGTGCTCACTACTACGTTGAGCCGGGCCTGTAACAGAAGGCGCAGTGATTCTTCTGTCGTGGGGGGCGTGGTGAGGCCGCCCACGGTAACCGCGTCCTCCAGGCACAGGTAATCGCCCTCGGGATCGATGATGCAGAAATCCTGGCGCGCCTGGACCATGCGTTCTGTCAGCCAGGTCACGTAGCTCGATTTGCCGGAACCCGAATTACCAATGATCAGCAACACCGAGCCTGGCGGTAGCCAGACCGGACGCTCATCGTCGGTCTGGCCCAACCGCAAGCCGATGCGTTCGATCTTGCCCAGCGCCGCGTCTTGTTGCAGCAGCCTTTCTATCAGCTCGCAGACACCCCGACCATGATCCTGTGTCAGGCAGATATCAGCGCGGGCCTTGATCGATTCAATGGCATTGCTCACCGCCGCCGTACAGCCGCAGAGTGCCAGAAACGCGTGGTCATTTTCAGCATCGCCCACCCCCACCACGTTCAGCTCGCAGATCCCCAGCCTCGACAACGCGGCACTCAGGCCCGAGGCTTTGTTCACACAGGACGGCAAGATCATGATCGCATCCTTGTTGAAACTGATCTGCAGCTCCAGGCCAAGCTCGCGGATGGTACTGATCACCGCCTCTTCGAACGGGTGCCAGGTGGCGACCACGGACCGGCCGACGGACAAGGGCGACACCCCCTTTTCGCGCAGGCGCCCCACCAGTTCGGTCGAGGCGGGATCTGCGATGAGTTCCTCGGTATCGGTAGTGGGGTCATACAAGAGCGCGCCATTTTCCGCGACGACCAGGTCGAACAGCGACAGTTGTGCAAAGTGGTGCTTGAGCGCTTGCAACTCGCGGCCGGTAATCAACAGCAGCTTGCGACCGCTGTGTTTCAGGGCGGCGAGCGAGGCACAGACTTCCGGTGGAACGCTGCCGTTTTCGGCAATAGTGCCGTCATAGTCGACCGCCAAGGCTAAGAAGTGCATGGGTGCTCCTTGAGGGGTTGACCTCGACGAAAACCGGCCGATTGGTGGGCCATTGCTCAGGGGGGCGAACTTCCCGTTCAGGGCCTATGGAGAGGTGGGCAAGGGTTCGGGTGCAGGTACTTTTCAAACCAATTGCCGGTCAACCTCGCCACGTCCGCCAGGGCGCCTGGTTCTTTGAACAGATGGGTGGCCCCTTTCACGACCTCCAGGTGTTGCGTGCAGTGCAACGCCCGGCAGGTCTGTTCATTCACGTGCAGGGTCACCGGGTCCTGCGCGCCGACCACTTGCAAGGTGGGCGCCCTGACCCGGCGCAACACCTGCGCCGCGAGATCGGTGCGCCCTCCTCGGCTGACGACTGCCTGTACCGTGGCCGCACGGGTGGCGGCGACCAAGACGGCGGCCGCGGCCGTACTGGCGCCGAACAACCCCAGGGCGAGCGGGCGTAACTCGGCATCGTGGGCAATCGCCTCGATGACCCTGGTCAGTCGATCGGCGAGCAAGGAAATGTCGAAGCGCAGCACGCCGGTCAGGTTATCCCAGCGTTGCTCGGTCCGCGTCAGCAGGTCGAGCATCAAGGTCCCCATGCCGTGGCGAGCCAGGTACTCCGCAATATAGTGGTTGCGCGGGTTGGAATGGCCCCCGCCGCTCCCATGCACCAGAATGACCAGGCGCTCGGTGCCTGGCGGCAATCGCAAATCACCTGCCAGTTCAAAGCCGGAAAAGTTGAACTTCCTGTATTGGAGCCCAGAGACCGTAACGCCAGCGGGAGAAGCCATTGGTTGAATACCTTCGTATGTAATCTTTTGGGGGGCAAGGTACTTCAGACGTGGCTTCATCTTTGTTCTTTCATCAAGTCGATCACCCTGCCGACCTGGAGCCGCTGCGGGCTAACTTGCCTTTTTTTGGCAAGCGCTCCTTGATAAAAATCAAACCCGCGCCGATCGAGGGGCCAAATCAATTGACCAGGCCACGCAACAGCACGGGCAGCACGGCCGGCCAGTCTTGTGCCGAGAACCCCGGACCGAACTCGGCAATGGCCGCGCCGTGCAGCCACATGCCCGCCGCTGCCGCCGACAACGCCGGCATCCCCTGGGCCTGCAGGCCATGAATGATCGAGCGCGATACGACGCTGGCACCCGCCCGGTTCGAGGGTGTGTTGCTGTTGATGATGGCTTGGCCATCCGGCGCAGCAATGACCGTGTCACCACCTTCAAGGACCACCACCCTTGAGCAGGACTGGGCAGCGGCTCGAGTGCGGGTCAGCGAGTCGCCTGAAAACGCGAATTTCTGTCGGAATTCGTCCTCGTCGAGGGGCAGCACGCCGGCGCATCGGGGGGCACGATCCTGGGTGGCGATGGGCGGCAAGTCGCTCAGCCACAACCGGGGATGGTTCTCATAGGTCTGGGGGACGAGGGTGTCGAGTACCGTTTCGGGGGTACCGATATCGGCAACGACGACATCGCCACACAGTGCCCGCCCAGGTTGCAACAGATGGCCCGGTTTCTTGCGAAAAAACGTCACGGTCAGCACGGCCGCGACCGCGCCCAGGCTTTCACCGGTATCGCCCATGACCCCGCTGGGTATATCGATCGCGATAATTGGAGCATTGCCACGGCCCGCGGCGGTCAGCGTCTCGAGGACCGGCCCTTGCAGGGCGCGGGCAAGGCCGGCGCCGAACACCGCGTCAACGATCAGTTCGGCCCCCTCGAGCACCGCTGGGCTCAGCGTGTGAACCGCGCCCTGCCAGCGTTGTGCGTGCTGCTTGGCTTCGCCCTTCAGGGCCGATGGATCGCCCCACATGGCCAGCGTCACCGGCCAGCCTGCCTCGGCCAGCCGATGCGCGGTGACAAAGCCATCCCCTCCGTTGTTGCCCGGCCCGCAGAGCACCACCAGCGGCCTGGGCGTCCAGCGGCGCTGGATTTCGCGCGCCACGGCCGCACCGGCATTGCTCATCAACGCGAAAGACGACACGCCAGCGACAACCGAGAGCCGGTCGGCTTCCGCCATCTGACTCACCGTCAGCAACACGCTCTGGCGCCGATCTCTGTCAAACGTATGCATGCTTTTTCACGCTCTCAACGGCCACTGAAATCGATCACCACCCGCGCGGGGACATCGCCATGCTCAAGGCGCTCGAACACCTGGTTGATCGCAGACAACGGCTGCAGTTCAATGTCGGCCTTGACCTTGCCCGCGGCGGCGAACGCCAGCGCCTCCGCCATGTCCTGGCGATTGCCGACGAACGAGCCGCGCACCGTAATGCAGTTGGCGACCACGTCGAACAATGCCATGGGAAACTCGCCAGGGGGCAAGCCGACGAGCACGCAGGTCCCCAGTTTGCGGGTCATCGCGACGCCTTGCTTGAACGCGCCGAGCGAAGGCGCGGTAATGAGCACCCCATGGGCACCGCCCTGGGTGGCGGCAATGACCGCGGCCACCGGGTCCGCACCTTTGGCGTTCACCACTGCTTCAGCCCCCAGTTGCGTGGCATGGGCCAGCTTGCGCTCGTCGATGTCGACGGCACACACCCGCAGCCCCATGGCCTTGGCGTACTGAACCGCGAGATGGCCCAGGCCGCCCACCCCGGAAATGACGATCCACTGCCCCGGCCGCACATCCGCCTCCTTGATGCCTTTGTAGGTGGTCACCCCGGCGCAAATGATCGGCGCGGCCTCACACGGTGTCAGGCCGGCGGGGATATGCGCCACATACTCAGGGTCTGCCAGTATGTATTCGGCAAAGCCACCGTTGCGCGTGTAGCCGCCAAACTCGGCCTGGGCGCAAACGGTTTCCCAGGCTTGCAGGCAGTATTCGCAATGGCCGCACGCCGAATACAGCCATGGCACCCCCACGCGCTCGCCCTTCTGTACGGCCGTCACGCCTTCGCCCAGCGCCACCACGATGCCGATGCCCTCGTGTCCAGGGGTAAAGGGTAAGGAAGGCTTGAGTGGCCAATCCCCCCGCGCCGCGTGCAGGTCGGTGTGACACACCCCGCAGGCTTCCACTTTAATCAGGATCATCCCCGGCCCCGGTACCGGAATATCCACCTGGCGCATGACCAATGGTTGTCCAAATGACTCGACGACGGCGGCTAACATCTTACTGTTCATCTCGCGACCCTCTTCCAGAGTGGTGTTTGCCGGCCCGGCGAGTGCCCGGCCAGCCCGAAAAGCCTTAACCCAAACCTCTGACCGCCTCGATCATCTTGACCAGGACAGCCTGTGCATCGCCGTACACCATGTTGCAGTTTTCTGCGTAAAACAGCGGGTTCTGAATACCCGCGTAGCCCTTGCCTTCCCCGCGCTTGACCACATACACGTGATGCGCCTTGTCCACGTCCAGGATCGGCATGCCATAGATGGGCGATGCCTTGTCATTGCGTGCCGCGGGGTTGACCACGTCGTTGGCGCCGATGACCAGCACCATATCGGTGCCGGGGAAGTCGGTATTGATGTCTTCGAGCTGGAAAATCAGGTCGTAGGGCACCCCCGCTTCTGCCAGTAACACGTCCATTTGCCCCGGCATGCGCCCCGCCACCGGGTGTACCGCGAAACGCACAAGGACACCGTGGGCCTGCAACAGCTTCACGAACTCATAGAGCTTTTGCTGGCCCTGGGCGACGGCCAAACCATAACCCGGCACGATGATGACTTTAGCGGCGTAGCGCATGGCGACCCCGGCATCACTGGCGGCGGTCGGCTTCAGCTCGCCCGTGATCACCGCGCCTTTGCGAACGGGCTGATCACCAAAACGGGCAAACAACACATGCGCCACCGTGCGATTCATGGCGTTGGCCATCAACAATGTGAGCAACACACCGGCGGCGCCCACCAGCATGCCCGCGATCATCATGGCCGGAACCTGCAACACAAACCCTTCGAGGCCGACCGCCAGGCCGGTAAAGGCATTGTAGATGGAGATCACCACCGGCATGTCGGCACCGCCGATGGGCAACGTCATCAACACGCCAAACAGCAACGCCCCCGCGAAGAACCCGGCGATCAACCAGGGTACATGGCCAGGCACGCCGTCTGCCGCCTGCATGGCGAGCATCAGCCAGGCGCCGGCAGCCAGGGTCAGCAGCATCACCGCCGCGTTGATCAGTTGCAGGCCCTTGAGGCGCAGGGGTTTATCGAGGCGACCATCGAGCTTGGCCCAGGCGATCAACGAACCCGATAGCGAAACTGCGCCGATCAGTGCGCCAAACAATGTGCCGGCCAAGGTGGGCAGGTCGAGCGCCCGCGCGCCGAACAGTTCCATGGCCGCGATGGCGGCGGCGGCGCCACCGCCCATACCGTTGTAGATCGCGACCATCTGCGGCATGGCGGTCATTGCCGCCTTGCGCCCACTCCACCAGGCAGCGCCGCCGCCCAGCAACAAGGCCACCAGCGCCAGGCCGATGTTGGTGGGCAGATGCGGTCGTGCCGCCTCGCTCACGGAAAACACATAGAGGAAACTCACGATCACCGCGCCCGCCATGCCCCACCCGGCCACATGGATACCGCCGGGGGCCGTGACAGGCGACGACATGCGCCACAACCCGAAGATCAGTAAAAACGCGGCGAAGAAGTACACCAGCCCTATCAGCCATTGCGACGTCATCATCAACATGATCAAACCTCAGGCCTTCTCAGCCTTGCGGGTGGCGGAGTGATGGGCTTTGCGCCGCTTGGGCTCCGGCGCGCTGGTCTGGAACATGGCGAGCATCCGGCCGGTGACGGCGTACCCGCCCGCTGCATTCCCCGCCCCGAGCAGCACCGCGACGAACCCGGCCACTTGCTCTGGCAGTGTCGCGGCGTCGAGCAAGCCGATCAGGCCACCGATCACCACGATGCCGTGGATAAAGTTCGAGCCCGACATCAACGGTGTATGCAGGATCGCCGGGACCCGGCCAATGATGACCCAGCCGGCAAACGCGGCGAGCATGAAAATATACAGGCCGATAAAACCAACGTTGCTCATGAGGTTTTCTCCTTGGGCGCATCTGTCGGGCTCAGCGGTGGCATGAGTTTGCCGGCGTGGGTGAGCGCCGTTTGCGCCAGTAACGGATCGTCCCAATCAATGTGGATGACGTTGTTTTTCAACATCAGCGCCAAGAGGTTGAACTGGTTTTTCGCATACAGCAGGCTGGCGTCCTGGCTCAAGGACGAAGGCAGGTTCAACGGCGCCAACAGCGTGACCTGACCGACCTTGACGGTCTGGCCGGGGACGCAGCCCTCGCAGTTGCCCCCGCCTTCGGCGCCCAGGTCGACGATCACGGCGCCAGGCTTCATCCCGGCGAGCTGTGCGGCGCTGATCAGGCGTGGTGAAGGCCGCCCCGGTACGGCCGCCGTGGTAATCACCAGGTCTGCCCGTTGGATATGCTCAGTCAGCACGAGCGCGACCTGGTGTTTTTCCGCGTCACTCAACTCCCGTGCATAACCGCCTTTGCCCCGCGCATCGACCCCCACGTCGACAAAACTGGCGCCCAGGGAGCGCGCCTGCTCGGCGGTTTCCGGGCGCACGTCGTACCCTTCGACCACCGCGCCCAACCGATGCGCGGTGGCGATGGCCTCCAGCCCCGCGACACCCAGGCCCAGCACCAGCACCCGAGCAGGCCCGACGATGCCGGCCGCGGTGGTGACCTTTGGCAGTATGCGAGACAGATGCACCGACCCCAGTTGCACGGCGTAGTACCCCGACAATGCCGATTGGCTGGACAACGCGTCCATCGACTGGGCCCGCGTGGTCCGCGGCAGCCGCTCCATGGCAAAACACGTGATTTGGCGCTCCAGCAAGCGTTGCACCAGGGCCGGGTTGTTCTGCGCATACACAAAACACAGGAGCAGCGAGCCCGGCTTCATTTTGCCGACCACCTCCTGCGAAGGTGCCTGCACGGCGAGGACCACATCGGCCTCATGCAGCCACTGCCCGTTGCCGGAGACGAACACCACGTCCGTATAAGCCGCGTCGGGCAGGAAGCTCGCGTCCCCTGCCCCCGTTTGCATATGCAGCTTGGCGCCCAATGCACATAACTTCGCACACAGGCTCGGTACCAGGGCCACCCGCCGTTCGTGCGGGTGGGTTTCTTTCATCACAGCCACATTGACGTACATCGCGCGCTCCATGGGGGGCGCCCGCCTGTGTGCGGGCGCCCGGGATAGGGACGGGATAAGGCTTCAGACCGGTGCCTGGGCCGACACGTAACGCACGAGTTTCTTATTGACGAACTGTTGGATGCCCATGTCGCCCAGTTCGCGGCCATAGCCCGAATCCTTGATACCGCCAAAGGGCAGTTCGGCATCGCTCCAACTGATGTTGTTGATAAACATCATGCCGGTCTCGATCCGGCTGGCCACCCGACGTCCCCGCTCCACATCACGGGTGAACACCGACCCGCCGAGGCCAAAGTCGGAATCGTTTGCCAGGGCGATCGCGGCTTCTTCGTCCTTGACGCGGAAAAACAGCGCCACGGGGCCGAAGAACTCGTCGCGGAATGCCGGATTGTCGGGGGCGATATCGGTAAGGATGGTCGGGGTCATGAATGAACCGGCGCGATCGATACGCCCGCCCCCCAGCAGCACCCGTGCCCCGTGGGCCGTCGCCGTGTGCACCTGGCCAAGTAACTGCAACAAGGCTGCTTCCGAAGACAGCGGGCCCAGGGTGGTGCTTTCCTCCATGGGGTCACCGGGTTTCAAGGCCGCAAGCCCGGCCTTGAAGCCTTCCAGGAAGGCATCGGCCATGGATTCGACGACAATGAAGCGTTTTGCCGCGCAGCAGGTCTGCCCGCAGTTATACATCCGCCCCCAGATCGCCCATTTGATCGCCAGGTCCAGGTCAGCGTCCTCAAGCACAATGAACGCATCGCTGCCCCCCAGCTCCATGGAGGACGGCTTCAGGTTCTGTCCCGCCCACGACGCCAGGCTGCGGCCAGCGGCGACACTCCCGGTCAATGCCACCCCACGCACACGCGGGTCGTCCACCACCTGCCTGGACTGCTCGTGGGATATCAGCAGGTTGGTATAGAGCCCCGCCGGTGCGCCGGCTTCGAGCAGGACCTGCTCAAAGGCAATCGCACATTGCGGCACACAACCGGCATGCTTGATCACCAGCACGTTACCGGCCATCAAGTGCGGGCCCGCCACGCGCGCCAACTGATAGAAGGGAAAGTTCCACGGTTCGACGCCGAAGACCACGCCGATGGGGCTGCTCTCCATATGCGCCTCGCCCGCACTCGGCTCCAGCGCCTGCGGCGCCAGGAAGCGCTCGGCGTTCTTGGCGTAGTACGCCATGATATCGGCGCTGAACTTGACTTCGCCGCGGGCCTCGTTGATTCGCTTGCCCATCTCCAATGTGATCTTACGGGCCAGGGTGTCGAAGCGCTGATGCATCAATTCAGCCGCTTTGGCGATGACCGAAGCACGCTGGGCATACGTCTTGGTTTTCCACGCCGCGTAGCACTGCGCCGCGACGGCCAGTTTGCGCTCCAGTTGCTCAGCCGTCAGCGTATCGAATTGTGCGAGCAACTCGCCGTTGTATGGATTGATCGTCGTGTAAGCCATAACGGTTGCCTTCCCCTCAAATTGAGTCATTCAACGCAGAGCGCACGGCCTGCATCCGCCCTGCCCATAAGCCAGGATTACGATGGTCGCTATGGGGGCAGGTGACTAGCGTCGGAATCTACCCATAAGCCTTTATCAAGGGCTGCTGGCGGGTGATTGCCGAGCACCTTAACGGTGCCGGGGGCGCACTTCGGTGGTGCGCAGACGAGCGAGTTGACGTCTCGCACAGGTTGGTGTCGCGCTTCGTCTTTACGCGCTGTCGATTGGCGCCAGGCAGAAGGCCCTGGTAGAGGTGGGAGCTCGGAAAATACTTACATAGATCAATTAAAGCGTCGGACAAACCGCATAGGATTGCGCGGCAGGCAACGCACCATCGGGTCTTGTCAGGAGGGTTAGTCATGCACGTCAACCAATCCATGTCGGAGGACGCCTTACCGCACACGGTATCTGGGAGTGCACCGCCTGCGGCTCAACAACCCTTGGCCCTCAAGACCACGCCCAGCGTCGAACGCCTGCGCGGTATCGACCAGACACTTCGCCAGACAGCACAGTTGGTCTCACTGATCACGGGGCAGCTCGAGGCGAATGAGCTGAATCCGGCGACACCTGCCCAAGGGCTGCTTGAACAATTGGATGCCACGGTGGAGCACTTGTTGAGCCGGTTCAACACCCCGCTCGACCTGCCCTCCTCCCTCACCGAGAGAGATCGGCACGATGCCGTGGACTTCCCCGTGCAAACCCTGTTCAAGGCACTGGCCCAAGACTGTTTACCGTTGGCCGTCGCCCGGCGCATCAAACTGCGGATCGTGCCGTGCTCGGCATGGGTCAGGAGCCTTCCCGAGGGCCTCAGGCAAGTACTGAGCAGCCTGATGTACAACCTCATGCACGCGAACCGCAACAGTCGCCTGACGCTGGGCGCCCGGCGCCATCTGCAATGGCTGAGCCTGGAACTGTGGTGTTCGGGCTGTGAAAGCCGCGAGGCCGCCTTGCGCATCGTGTCGATGCCTGTGCATGCGCCCTTCCTGCCGGATGCCTATGGCCGCGCGGGCGCGCTTTCAACCTATGAGTTGAGCGCAATGCTGGGGGCGCAGTTGCAGGTCCGGTACTCGCCCGGAAAAGCCACGCTCATTTCCATCAGCGTGCCGTCAGCGCGGTCGTCGGTACGCCCAAAAAACGCGATCAAACCGCCGATCACGGCGTCCCATCGGCTGTTGCTGGTTGTCGAGCCGCAGGCCCTGCTCCGCGAGATGCTGTGCTGCGGCTTAGGTTCGTTGGGCTATCAAACGGCTGCGGTCAGTGATGGTGCCGCCGCGTTGGCGTGGCTGGCACGCTCAGGTCTCCAGCCTGACCTGGTCTTGACCGAACATGCGCTGGCCCCCGCCATGGACGGTGTGCAGTTGGTGCAGCGACTGCGCGATCAATTCAACCGAACCACGCCGGCTATCGTACTGACCGCCGACACCCAGCGGCAGGTTGCCCACGCGGTCCTCGCCGCCGATTGCATGCTGCTGCGCAAACCCGTGAGCTTGAATACGCTGCGCGCAACCCTCGGTACCGCACTGAGCGCGGCAGCCACAGGCCATGCGCCAGGTGCCCTGCCGGCGTCTTCGGGCGCGGTGATCTACGTCGTGGACGAGGACGAGGCGTTGCGCAACAACTTGCGCAGGGTATTGGAGGCCCAAGGTTACCCCGTGCGTGACGCTGCTGGCGCCGAGCAGTTTTTCGAGCGCTATCCCGGCGATCAACGGGGCTGCCTGGTGATTGAAGCACGCCCCTCCGGCATCAGCGGGCTGGAGGTGGTTGGGCGTCTGAGGGCACGGGGGGACGAGTTGCCCATCATCATGATCAGTGGCAACAGCCGCGTCGCGGATGTCGTGGATGCGATGAAGGCCGGCGTGTGCGACTTCATCGAAAAGCCGTTCCGTTACCAGCAGCTATTGACCAGCCTGACAAACGCCTTGGCCAACCAAGCGGATACCCAGGGCTTCAAGGCGCTTCGCCAGGCCGCCATTGACCATATCAGTCACCTGACTCCCCGCCAGCGCCAAATCATGGAGATGGTCCTGGACGGCCACCCCAGCAAGAACATTGCATTTGAGCTGGGTATCAGCCAAAGGACGGTTGAGAAGCATCGCGCGTCGATCATGAGCCGGACCGAAGCCAAATCGATTCCCGAACTGGCTCGCATCGCCCTGGCGGCCGGTGAAAAAGCCCTTTCAGCCGCGGGTCATGGTAAGGGGCTCACCCCGTGAGCATGATTTTCAGGCCCTGACAAAATCCCCTGTGGCGAGCGGGCTTACTGTGGTGAGCGGGCTTGTCTGTGGCTAGCGGGCTTGTTGTGGCGAGCGGGCTTGCCCCGCGTTGGGCTGCGCAGCAGCCCCAAAGCCAGGCACTGCGGTGCGTCAGTTAAAAACCCATCGCCGGTAATGGGGCCGCTTCGCGCCCCAACGCGGGGCAAGCCCGCTCGCCACAACAAGCCCGCTCACCACAGACAAGCCCGCTCGCCACAGTAAGCGCCCTCGCCACGGAGGGAGATCCGCTGCCCCGTGAGTCAAGCCGCGCCACCTGGGCCATTCGTTTGTTGGGCGGTGGGCGCGACCACCAGGTTGTCGACAACCTTCTGCACCCCGGCCGTGCTCGAGGCCGTCAAACGCGCCATGTCGCGTTCGGGAAGCGACCCGACAACGCCCGAAAGCGTGACGTCCCCGCCGTCCACGCGCACATCGATACCGTGGGCGTCAATAATCGCTCTGCGGCGAAACGCTGATTCGATATCGGTCTTGATGGTTTGCGCAGAGGCATGGGTCTTGACCACGATATCGTTGCTGATCCCCTTGATCCCCGGCAGATAGCGCACTGCATAGCCTGCCGCCTGGCGCTGATGCTCCGAATCGACTTCACCGCTGAGCACCAGCCAGCCATCCGTCACACTGATGTTGACGCGGTGTTCCGCCAGCGAGGTGTTCCCTTGCAACGCTGAAGCGACCGCGGCGACCAGATCGCTGTCGGTACGCACATGGCTGGAAGGCAGAACCACGTCGATGCGGTTGATCAGGTCCACGACGCCAGCCACATGCGCCACAGCCTGTTCGGCGTGCCAGCGCTCGGCATGACTGGTGACATTGCCAGAGAGCGTGACGATACCATCGGACACCTGGACCAGAATCTGATCGGCTTTCAGCGCCAGGTCCCAGTTCAGTTCGTCGATCACCTGCTGCCTCAGCTTTTCATCGCTATTCATAAAAAAGCTCCGGAATGTTTGCAAACGTCTCAAGCCGCCCAAGCGTAGCGCGTTGCCACCCGCCCGAGCAGGTCGGAAAGTACCTATTCCAAGCACTACCCCGACGCCGCACGTTCATGCGCTAAGCGCTCAATTGCCGCTCCACGGCGGGCAGTTCCACACAGTCCCGATACTCAGGTACCGACACCGACCAGCCCAGCTCCTGGCTGATGCGCCGGCGCAGCACATCCGAGGCGTTGGGTTCACCGTGGACGACATAGGTATGTTTCGGCGCGCGCTTGAAGCCGCGCAGCCATTGCATGATTTCATCAGCATCGGCGTGGGCAGAGAGGGTTTGCATGGGCACGACCTCTGCGCGGATCGGCACGTCCTGGCCATGGATACGGACCGACGGCGCGCCGGCGACAATCTGTGCGCCGCGTGTGCCACCGGCCTGGAAACCGGGGACCAACAGGGTGTTGAGTGGGTTGGGCGCCAGCGCCTTGAGGTGGTGCAACACACGCCCACCGGTGGCCATGCCACTGGCGGCAATGATGATCGCCGGGGTGCGTTGCTGGTCCAGGTCAATCGACTGTTGCACGGAACACACGAAGTGCGTGACATCGCACATGCCCTGGCACTCTTCCAGCGACAACCGATGCTCCGACCGAAAGCGCTGGTACAAACGGGTGACGTCCGTTGCCATCGGGCTATTGAGGTAGATCGGCAGGTCCGGGATCGCATGCCGTTGTTTCAGGCGATACAAGTGATACATCAGCAGTTGCGCGCGCCCGACGGCAAACGACGGTACCAGGGTGATGCCGTGGCGCAGCGCGGTGCGGGTGATTACTTGCGCCAATTGTTCCTCGGGCGGCTCCACGGGGTGTTGACGATCGCCATAGGTCGACTCCACCAGCAGATAGTCGGTTTGCTCGATGGTTTGCGGGGCGAACATCAAGGGATCGTTCGGGCGCCCCAGGTCACCGGAACACACCAGCGTGACGCCATCGGCAACGATTTCGATCGTCGCCGCACCAAGAATATGCCCGGCATCACGCAGCAGGATGCTCAAGCCTGGGGCAATCGCGACGCGGTGCTGCAGTTCGATTGGCCGCAGCAGTTTCAATGCCCGCTCGGCGTCCTGTTCGGTGTAGAGCGGCAAGGCCGGAGTGTGCTTGGAGAACCCGTGGCGGTTGGCGAACTCGGCCTCTTCTTCCTGCAAGCGGCCGCTGTCGCGCAGCAGGATTTTGGCCAGTTCACAGGTGGCGGGCGTGGCGTATACGGGACCGCGATAGCCATTGCGTACCAGCAGCGGCAGGTAGCCGCTGTGGTCCAGGTGGGCATGTGTCAGCACGATAGCGTGCAGGTCGCGCGCCTGCAGCTGGAACGCATCCCAGTTGTGCAGGCGCAGTTGCTTGTAGCCCTGGAACAGGCCGCAATCGACCAGGATGTGCAGGTCTCGATGCTCCAGCAGGTATTTGCTGCCGGTGACCGTGCCAGCGGCCCCCAGAAATGTCATGCGCATGCTTGTCTCCTTGATCGTTTAAAAAATGGGCCGTTTCAATCAGACCGGGGCAGCGGCTTGACGATCATCAAACTGCAGGACGTGCGGTTCAGCACGCTTTCGGCGGTGCTGCCCAGCATCCGATCGAGCCGGTCGCGATAGACCGTGCCGAGCACGACCACATCGAAGGCATGCTGGCGGGCGAACTGGCTGATCACTTTGTGGGGCATGCCGCTGAGCACATGTTGGCGTTTTTTTTCGATGCCATGGCGTTCGGCAAGCTCATCAAAGGCTTCCGCCTGGGCGTCGTTGACGGCTTCGCTCAAACTGCTTTCCAGGCTGTGGGTAGGCACGCTCAGGGCCGTATCGCCCACCACCGCCCAGTTGCTGACATTCAACAGATGCAGTTGCGCTTCGCAGGCCCGCGCCCAGGTGGACGCCATTTCGACGACGCGCTCGTTCAGCCCGAAGGTCAGCTCTTCCAGGTGCGACAGATCAACGGCGGCGAGCACTTTCAACGGCTTTGGGCGCTTGGCGTTGGTCACCAGGTGCAGACAGGCCGGGCAGTCGCGCAACAACAGCCAATCCAGGGGGCGGTGGAAGGTGCGCTCGAGCGCCGAAACATGTTCCACATCCTTGACCACCAGGTCCGGGTGGAAGTCGTTCACGTAGTCCAGCACCTGCGACAGGCTTGGCTTGGCCCACACCACCTCACTGGTCATCTGCAACCCGGTGCGCCGCTGGAAACGTATCTGCTGTTCCAACCAGTGACGGTGGACCTGCAGGTAGCCTTCCCTGGCCTGGGCCATCGCGTCATGGTCAAACACGCCAGCCAGCGCCAGCGGCGTGACATAGTCGAACGCCACAATATGCAGCAATGCCCCGCTGGCAGTGGCCAGTGCCTGAGCCCGATCAAAGGCCGGGGTGCGCGTCATCTCGGAGGGTGCGATCAATAAGATACGTTTGAGTTTGAGCATCACATACCTCAATCCGGGCCGGCGTTACCGCCTGACGGCCACTCAACTGCCTGTCGAGCCCCATGCCCCCTTCATCCAGATTGAAAAAGTCGTGGTTGAAGTATCAGACCCGGAAAGGTACGCACTCTGACTTTTGTCAAATAATGGCTGGCTTTCACGCAAACCGTGGATCGACCTGCGGCTCACTCATCCCTTGTTGATATAGCTCAATGATTTCCCGCGGCGCGGGCGTAGAAACCAGTGACTGGCCACTGACGGCCCGTCATGAGCCACGAACTGGACGGAGGACACCATCATGAGCGACTTGAGTTTGCGCAAAGCCATTTTGGAAGAGCTGGAGTTCCAACCACAGATCGATGCAGCCAACATCGGTGTTGCCGTGGAAAAAGGCGTAGTCACGCTGACCGGACATGTCAGTAGTTATGATCAAAAAGTCCGCGCCGAACGCGCAGTCAAAGCCGTCAAAGGCGTGCGCGCCGTCGCCGAGGAGATCCAGGTCCGGCTGAACAAAGGCGCCGGCACTGCGGACGACACCATCGCCGCCCGCGCCCTGAGCATCATCAGTTGGAGCGCCGACGTGCCTCCCAATGCCGTTAAAGTCATCGTTCAACACGGCTGGATCACCCTTGAAGGGGAAGTTGACTGGCAATACCAGAAGGAAACTGTAGAAAAAGCGGTGCGCAAGCTATCCGGCGTACTCGGCGTAGACAATCGGCTGACCCTGAGCCCCCGAGTGGACATCGTCGATATCCGCAAACGCATCGAAGAAGCGCTCAAGCGCAATGCCGAAGTGGACGCCAAGGATATTCACGTCAGGGTCGACGGTGATGTGGTCAGGCTCGACGGCAAGGTGCACCTGTGGCGTGAGCGCAAGCTCGTGGAGCGGGCGGCCTGGTCGGTGCCTGGCGTCAGGCGGGTGGAAGATCACTTGCTGCTTGCATGAGGTGAGGAATGCCCCAGGGTATCAACCGGGGCATTCAACGGTTGTGTCTGCTTTGCGTGCCTTTTTTTTGAGTCAAGGTCATGAAAAAGAACCATCAATGGAACCTGTCTTACTTTCTGACCGCGTTTGTCGTGTTCACCGTTGCGCAGTTTCTGTGGATGGAACATCGGGTGGTGCAAAGCATCCCCTACAGTCAGTTTCTGCAATTGTTGAACGAGCAGAAAGTCAGCGACCTGCTGGTCGAAAAAGACCAGATCAGCGGCAAGCTGCAGGTACCGATCGATGGCCACAACCTGTTCTCCACCGTGCGGGTCGACCCCGCGCTGGCCGCGAACCTGGCGCAATCGGGGGCGAGTTTTACCGGGGTCAATGACAATACCTTTTTGAACGGCCTGCTGGGCTGGCTGCTGCCTTTTATCCTGATCATGGTGGTCTGGCACTTCCTGTTTCGCGGCGTCGCGGAAAAACAGGGCCTTGGCGGGCTGATGAACATCGGCAAGTCGAGGGCCAAAGTGTTTGTCCAACGGGACACCGGGATCACCTTCGCGGATGTCGCCGGCATCGACGAGGCCAAGGCCGAACTGGTGGAAATCGTCTCGTTCCTCAAGGACAAGGACAAGTACGCACGGTTGGGCGCGCATATTCCCAAAGGCACGCTGCTGGTCGGCCCGCCAGGCACCGGCAAGACCCTGGTGGCCAAGGCCATTGCGGGCGAGGCCGGGGTGCCGTTTTTCTCGATCTCGGGTTCGGAGTTCGTCGAAATGTTCGTGGGCGTCGGCGCCGCGCGGGTCCATGACCTGTTCGAACAGGCGCGGGGGGCCGCCCCCTGCATCATTTTCATCGATGAGCTGGATGCCTTGGGCAAGATGCGCGGCGTCGGGGTCCTGGGCGGCAATGACGAAAAAGAGCAGACCCTTAACCAGCTGTTGGCCGAACTGGACGGCTTCGACCCCCGTGAAGGCGTGGTGCTGCTGGCCGCGACCAATCGCCCGGAAGTGCTCGACCCGGCGCTGTTGCGCGCCGGCCGGATCGACCGCCAGGTCCTGATCGATCGACCCGACCGCAAAGGTCGACAGGCGATCCTCAAGGTCCACCTGCAAAAAATCACCGTGGACCCCGCGCTCGACAGCGAACAGATTGCCGACATCACCACCGGTTTCACCGGCGCCGACCTGGCCAACCTGGTCAACGAGGCGGCCATTGTGGCCACCCGCCGTGGCGCCAACACGGTCGGCCTGGAGGATTTCACCGCGGCCGTGGAACGTCTGGTCGCCGGCCTCGAACGCAAGAGCAGCGTGTTACGCCCGGAAGAACGCCAGGTCGTGGCCTACCACGAGATGGGCCATGCCCTGGCGGCGAGTCACCTGCCGGACATGGACCCGGTGCACAAGGTCTCCATCGTGCCGCGGGCCATTGGCTCCCTGGGCTACACCTTGCAACGCCCGACCGAAGACCACTTCCTGATCAGTTGCCAGATGCTCAAGGACCGCATGGTCGTGCTGATGGCCGGGCGTGCCGCCGAGTTTCTGATTTACGCTCAGATCTCCACCGGGGCCGCCGATGACCTGGCCCACGCGACGGATATCGCCCGGCAGTTGGCGACCCGCTTCGGCATGAGTGCCGAACTGGGTCAAGCAGTGCTGGAGCGCCAGAATATGACGTACCTGGGTGAGCGCATGCAGGGCAGCGGCGAGAAGGATTATTCGGAGCAGACCGCCAGGGAAGTCGACCTGTGTATTCGTGCCCTGCTCGATGAAGCCTATGGGCGCGCCAAGGTCCTGCTCCAAGCGCACCGCGCCGACCTGGATGCCGGTGCGCACTTGTTGATGCAAAAGGAAAGCCTGACCCCGGAGGACTTCGCGCCGCTCATGCCGCAGCAGCAACGGGCACCGCTGAGCATCGGTTCCGACGCCCCCCACTGAGGCTTGCCATGCTGGCTGTCACCCTGATCAACATGCTGGTGGTCATCCTGGCCGTGGTCATTCACTACGAATGCCTGTTGCGGCTGAACGACTGGCTGCCGCGGCTCAGGGTCTGGAGCCGCTTCAGGATGGTCATCGGGGTCTTTGGTGCCCTGCTGGCGCACGCGATCGAAGTGTGGTGCTTTGCGCTGGCTTATTACCTGATGACGCGCTACGGCGAATGGGGCCGCCTGTCGGGGCGCTTCGACGGCTCGTTCATGGACTGTGTGTACTTTTCCTTTACCACCTACACCACGATCGGTTTCGGTGACATCACCCCCGTGGGCCATCTCAAGTACTTGACCGGCCTGCAAGCGCTGACCGGTCTGGTGCTGATCACCTGGACAGCTTCGTTTCTGTTTCTCGAAATGCAGAAGTACTGGAAACGCAAGTAGCGGCCCCTCCACTAGGTGGCCGGCGTCCATTGCCAGTTGAGGACTTCGGGCAGGTCTTCGCCATGCTCGATCAGGTGCAACTTGTGTTTCTCCATCATCGACCAATAGCGCGATTGTGCGGCGTGGCGTTGTTCCTGCAGGCGAGGTACACGCTCGACGACGTCCAGCGCCAATCGGTAGCGATCCAGGTCGTTGATCACCGCCATGTCGAACGGCGTGGTGGTGGCGCCCTCCTCCTTGAAGCCACGCACATGGAAGTTGTCATGATTGGTGCGTTTGTACAGCAACCGGTGTACCAGCGCCGGGTAGCCGTGGAAGGCAAAGATCACCGGTTTGTCGGGGGTGAACAACTCATCGAACGCGGTATCCGACAGGCCATGGGGGTGCTGGGACGGCGACTGCAATACCATCAGGTCCACCACATTGACGACCCGTACCCGCAGGTCCGGGACGTACTCGCGCAACAAGGTCACGGCGGCCAGGGTTTCCAGGGTCGGCACGTCTCCGGCACAGGCCATGACCACGTCCGGGTCCTGATCGTCGCGGCAGGCCCAGCCCCAGCGACCGATCCCCGCCAGGCAATGACGCACGGCCGCGTCGATATCCAGCCACTGCCACTCCGGTTGCTTGCCCACCACAATGACATTGATGTAATTGCGGCTGCGCAGGCAGTGATCGGCCACCGACAACAGGCAGTTGGCGTCGGGAGGCAGGTAGATACGCGCCACGTCGGACTTCTTGTTGGCGACCAGGTCGATAAACCCGGGGTCCTGGTGGGAGAAGCCGTTATGGTCCTGGCGCCACACATGGGAGGTCAGCAACAGGTTGAGCGAGGCCACCGGCTTGCGCCAGGGCACGCTGGCGGCGGTTTTCAGCCATTTGGCATGCTGGTTGACCATGGAATCGACGATATGGATAAACGCCTCATAACACGACAGCAAGCCATGGCGCCCGGTCAGCAGATAGCCCTCAAGCCAGCCTTCACAGACGTGCTCGCTGAGGATCTCCATGACCCGGCCCGAAATCGCCAGGTTCTGGTCGTCGGCCTCCAATGGGTCCATCCACGCCTTGGCGGTGACCTCGTAGACCGCGTCCAGGCGGTTGGAGGCGGTTTCATCCGGGCCAAACAAGCGGAAGTTGCCGGCACCCTGGGCGTTTTTCATCACGTCGCGTAGAAAAAAACCCAGGACCCGAGTGGCCTCGGCGCGCCGGCAACCGGGCACTGGCAGTTCGACGGCGTAATCGGCAAAGCGTGGCAAGTCGAGCGGGCGCAATAACAGCCCGCCGTTGGCGTGGGGGTTGGCGCTCATGCGGCGGTGTCCGGTGGGCGCCAGGGCCGCGATTTCCGGCAGCAAGGCCCCGTCGGCATCAAACAATTCGCCGGGGCGATAGCTGTTCAGCCACTCCTCCAGTTGCTGCACATGGCCCGGCACCTGGAAGTTGGCCAAGGGGACCTGGTGGGCGCGCCATGTGCCTTCGACCCGGCAGCCATCGACAAATGCCGGCCCGGTCCAGCCTTTGGGCGTGCGTAATACCAACATGGGCCACAGCTGGCGCTCCGGCGCCGCGTTGCGTCGTGGCTGGCGAGCCGCGAGCTGGATCTCGCGGATCTTCAGCAGCAGGGTGTGCAAGGTGCGCGCCAGTGCTTGATGGACCTGCGCCGGCTCATCGCCTTCTACGAAGTAGGCATCGTAGCCATACCCATACAGCAGGGCTGACAGCTCTTCTTCGCTGATCCTGGACAGAACGGTGGGGTTGGCAATCTTGTAGCCGTTGAGGTGCAGGATCGGCAGCACCGCGCCATCACGCGCCGGGTTGATGAATTTATTGGCGTGCCAACTGGCGGCCAGCGGGCCGGTTTCGGCCTCGCCGTCACCGATCACGCAAGCGACGATCAGGTCCGGGTTATCAAACACCGCGCCATAGGCGTGGGCCAGGCAGTAACCCAGTTCACCGCCTTCATGGATCGAGCCTGGGATCTGTGCCGAGACGTGGCTGGAAATGCCATAGGGCCAGGAAAACTGTCGAAACAGACGCAGCAACCCGTTGGTATTGCGCTCCACGGACGGATAGCACTCGGTGTAGGTGCCTTCCAGGTAGGTCTGCGCGACGACCGCCGGCCCGCCATGGCCAGGCCCGGCGACGAACAGCAGGTTGACATCGTACTGGGTGATCAGGCGGTTGAGGTGCGTGTAGAGCAGATTGAGCCCCGGCGTCGTGCCCCAATGCCCCAGCAAGCGCGGCTTGATGTGCGCCTGGGTCAAGGGAACCTGGAGCAAGGGGTTGCTCTTCAGGTAGATCTGCCCCACCGCCAGGTAATTGGACGCGCGCCAATACGCGTCCAGCCCTTCCAGTTCCTCGGCACTCAAGAAATCGCTCATAACCCCCTCCCTCCGCCCAGGCTCGAAACATGGATTGTCATTCGTCGATTCTGTGGGCCTCGAATGCGCGAGACTTGATGTACGTCAAGTCTTGAAGCCGGGGCTCAAGCTCAATGAACGTGGGAAGCGGGCAGACCGAACAAAGGGTGCAGAAAGTGCCACTTCCTTTCGTCCCTACACTCAGGCTCAGGCCTGGACGGAGTGCATGTATGACAGTCCATCATTTGTTTGTGGTCGACAATCCGACGGCCTTACGTTCCATGCCTCAAGTGCGCCCGCAGCCACTTCGCCCCCTCAAGACGAAGTGCTCCGACTGCGCCCTGTCGGCGCTGTGCCTGCCGATCGGCCTTGGGGGGCACGAGGTGGCGCAACTGGACACGCTGGTCGCGCAACGCTTCAAGGTAAAAAAAGGCGCAGCCCTGTTCCGTACAGGCGATCCGCTGCGCTCGCTGTACGCGGTGCGTATCGGTTCATTCAAGACCGGCATGGTCTCGGTCGACGGCCGTGAACAGGTCACCGGCTTTCACATTGCCGGCGACATGCTCGGCCTGGACGCGATCAGTGCCGACGCGCATGCCTGCACAGCGGTAGCCCTGGAGGACAGTGAGGTCTGCCCAATCCACTATACCCACCTGGAAAACCTCGCCCGCCAGTTGCCCTCGCTGCAGCACAACCTCACCCGGCTGTTGAGCCGTGAAATCGTGCAGGATCACACCCTGCTGATGCTGATTGGCAAGATGAACTCCGATGAGCGCCTGGCGGCGTTCCTGCTGAGCCTGTCGCAACGCTTGAGTGCTCGCGGGTATTCCGCCCGGCACTTCGTGTTGAAGATGCGCCGCGAAGAAATCGGCTCCTACCTGGGCCTGCGCCTGGAAACCATCTGCCGTGGCATCGCGCACCTGCGCGATCAGGGCTTGGCCCATGTCGAGGGGCGAAATGTCACGATCCAGGACCCGGAGGGCCTCAAGCACCTGGTCGCAGGCTGTCATCGCCCCCTCTAACGCTGGAGATGCGTCATGCGTGCCATGGTCCTGCACACCCCCGGCCAGCCGTTGCAACTTGAGCAACGGCCGATCCCGACGCCTGCCGCCGGGCAACTGTTGATCAAGGTGCTGGCCTGTGGCGTGTGCCGTACCGACCTGCACCTGGTGGACGGTGAGTTGCCGCAAGCGCAACTGCCACGGGTGCCGGGCCATGAAATTGTCGGAGAAGTGACCGCCGTGGGCGCTGCTGTTGACGCGGGTTGGATCGGCCGGCGCGTGGGGGTGCCCTGGCTAGGCTGGACCTGTGGCACCTGTGACTTCTGTCGCAGCGGCCGCGAAAACCTTTGCGATCGGGCGCAGTTCACCGGTTGCCAGCTGGACGGCGGTTACGCCGAATACACGCTGGCTGACCCACGCTTTTGCCTGCCGATTCCCGCCGACCTTTCCGATGTTCAAGCCGCGCCGTTGTTGTGTGCCGGGCTGATTGGCTTTCGCGCCTTGCAGATGGCTGCCGACGCCCGCCACCTGGGGCTTTACGGCTTCGGTGCGGCGGCGCACCTGGCGATTCAGGTCGCCCTGGGCCGTGGGCAAACCGTGTACGCGTTCACCCGCCCGGATGACAGTGCCGGCCAGGCGTATGCCCGCTCCCTGGGCGCGGTGTGGGCCGGCCCTTCGGACCAGGCCCCTCCTCACCTGCTGGATGCCAGCCTGATTTTCGCCCCCGTCGGCGCCTTGGTCCCGCTGGCGTTGGCGGCCACCGTGAAAGGCGGCTGTGTGATTTGCGCCGGGATCCACATGAGCGATATTCCGGCCTTTCCCTATCGGTTGCTGTGGGGCGAGCGCAGCGTTCGTTCGGTGGCCAACCTGACGCGGCACGACGGTGCGGCATTTTTCGAAACCTTGCAGCACACGCCCGTGCATTGCGACATCACCCGCTTTGCCCTGGAGGAGGCCAATCAAGCCTTGGCGCATTTGCGTTCGGGGCAGTTCAACGGCGCGATCGTGCTGACGCCATGAACGGCGGCGCGCCGGCCGCCGAACACAGGCCGCGCCGGCTATTTCCTGGTGGCGGTCGTCAGCATGCGGATCGCCCGTTCATTGGCTTCGTCCGCAGTGCGCTGGGCCTGGCTGGCCAACGCCGCCGCCTGTTCGGCCTTGAGGTAGGCTTCATTCGCGCGCAGGCGCGCCGTGGCGGCCTTGTTTTCCGCGGCTTCCAGGCGCGCATCCAACGTTTTGGCGGCTTGATGACTGCAGCCGGCGGAGGTTGCCAGCAATACTGCCAGCAGTGAAATGGACAGGTATTTGTTCACGGTGCATCCCTCGTTTCAGGTCATTGATCGATCAGCGGCATTCGTTTCCAGTATCTGGTGCTGGGCCTGTGTCCCTCTGATCTTCGTCAACAAGTGGACAGTCGCCCTACCCGTCGATGCTGGCTGGCGGCTGCCTGATCGCCAGAATGCTGCCCGGCACCGAATACAAAGCGCGTTCGGTGTTGCTGCCCACCAGTCGGTCGAACCCGACCCGGTGAACGGTGCCCATGACCACCACATCCGCCAGGTACTGCTCGACAAACTCCTGGATCACTGGCACCGGTTGGCCCATGACAAAGTGCCGCCGCTCCGGTGGCACCCCATAGCGGTCAGCCAACGACACGAACGCCTGATGCAGGGACTGGCGCAACTCTTCGACGAAGTCCACGCTCCAGCCGCCCATCACCAGCGGCGCGTCACCATTGAACGCGGGCGACAGGTCGTAGGCGTACAACAGGTGCAACGGCGCATCGCATTGCAGGGCCAGGGCGTAGGCGCATTGAATGATGGTGTCATTCAAGCCGCTGATCTGCGTGTCGGGATCGAACGGATCAACCGCTGCCACTACGCGGTGGGGCAAGCCATAGCGGGCCTCGCTCACCAAGTGCAGCGGCGTTGCGCACTCACGCAGCAGTTGGCAGTCAAGGGGGGTGATGAACACGCGTTTGAGCAGGGGTTCGAGCTTCACATCCTTGATCACCAGGTCCGGGTTCAAGTCAGCGACGGTGCGCAGGATGTCGAGCAAGGGGTGGGTGGTGAATACCAGTTCCACCGAGACCTTCAGCGCTGTGCCGCCCAGGCGCTGGATTTCTTCGACCAACCAGTGGCGATAGCGGCTCAGGTAGTCCTGATACACCGACTCGTCCACGCGCTCCTCCCACAAGTGGATAATCGGCGCGGGTTCGATGAACGCCCGCACATCGAGGGTCGCATTACACGCCTTGGCCAGTGACACCGCCCGGAGCAGCGCCGGGGAGTGATACAGCGTGCGATCAGTGATCAGCAGCAGACGTTGGTACTGGCTCATTTCACACCTCTTCGGGCGCCGGCCACGTTGGCGGCGGGTTCAATGGCTCAACCCCGTGCGGGTTTAATCGCCCACACACTGCAGGGCGCGCGTTGCAGCAGGCTCTCGGCGGTGGTGCCGAGCAGTTTGTCCAACCCCCAGTGCTGCACAGTCCCCATCACGATAATGTCGCTCTGATGCGTGTGGGCGAAGTCGCAGATGTTGAACAGCGGTACGCCTTCGATAAAGTGGCGCCGTTCAACCGGAATGCCCTGGCGCTCGGCCAGGGACGAGAAAGCTTCGTGCTGCGCTTCGTTGAGCGCCTCATAGAGCCCGGCCGCCAGGGGTACCGCGCCAAAGCCCATGTCCTTGGCGTACACCGCGGCCCAGTCATACACATGCAGCAACTCCAACTGCGCCTCACACTGGGCCGCCAGCTTGACCGCTGCTTCAACGATCTGGTCGTTAAATACCTGGTCCTGTTCCTCACTGCGCAACACGTCGACAATCGCCAGCACCTTGCGTGGCAGCGGATGGCGTGAATCGGTGACCAGGTGCACGGGCACCGGGCAGTCGCGCAGCAGTTGCCAGTCCAGCGGGGTAAAGAACACCCGTTTCAACGCCGGCACTTGCTCGGCATCCTTGATGATCAGGGCCAGCGACATTTCGTTGACGAAGTGCAGGATTTCCTCATAGGGATGCTGCACCCACACCACCTCGCTGGTGACCACCACCCCGTGTTTGCTCATCTGCCCGGCTTGCTCGGCCAGCCAGTGACGGTGTGCGTCCAGGTAGCCTTCGCGGGCCTTGCTGATCTGTTCGGGGGCGAACAGGCCCGCGACCGCCAGGGCCTGCAAATAGTCGAATGCCACGATGTGCAACGGCAGGTGCATCGCGCGCGCCAGTGCGGCGGCACGATCGAACGCCGGTGTGTGCGTCATGGCGGAAGGGGCAATCAACAGTAAACGTTGGGGCTGCAACATGGGGCACCTCGGCGCGCGGTCATTTCACGACGTGACTAGACCTACAGAGTGAGCGTTTCGAGGCGCCATCGATTGATCTTTGTCAGTTTCACGCCGGCTTTTTCGCTGGGCAGGGGCCGATAAAAGTTGATGTTGATCAACCGCAGCCTGGTGCTTTGCCCCTAGCCTGAATCAGGGCCTACGGCATCATTGGCGGTATCGGAGGGGGCAATGAACCACGAAGATCAGCAAGTATTGGTCAGGGCATTGGACGCTGCGACGAACCCGGTATTGATCACCGAGCGCACAGGTTGCATCGTCTGGATCAATAAGGCGTTCTGCCTGCTCAGCGGCTACTCCAAGCCGGAACTGGTGGGGAAAACCCCTCACCTGCTGACCTCCGGCCGGCACACCACCACGTTCTATCGAGAACTGTGGATGACCATCCTCGCCGGCGTGACCTGGCAAGGCGAGATGGTCGAGCGCCGCAAGGATGGCGGCAGTTGTACGGTCAACCAGGTCATTACCCCGGTCCTCGATCCCCACGGGGTGGTGACGCATTTCATCGCCATCCTGCACAACTTCAACGTCATGGACGAAGAGCGTGCCTACATGCAACACCTGGCGTTCCACGACGCCCTCACCGGCTTGCCTAACCGCAACCTGTTCACGAACCTGCTCGATCAAGCGATCAAGCATGCGGCAAAGCAACGTCGGGCCCTGGCGTTGATGTTCATCGATGTGGACCATTTCAAATCGGTCAATGACACGTTGGGCCATGTCTGCGGCGACAAACTGTTGATTGCCGTGGCCGAACGCCTCGGCCAGACCGTACGCCGGTCTGACGTGGTGTGCCGGCTGAGTGGCGACGAGTTCGCGGTGCTGATCAATGGCATGGACCAGGCCGAACAGGTCGAAGGGTTGGCCGGCAAGCTGATCGCCGCGATCGACCAGCCGTTCATGATCGACAGCCATCGGGTGAGCACCCACATCAGCGTGGGCATCAGCCGCTACCCGGCGGATGGCGCGTGTGTCGAACAGCTGCTGGCGCGGGCGGACGACGCGATGTATCAGGCCAAGAAAGGTGGGGGTAATGCCTGTCGCTTGAGTTGGCTGCAAGGGCCTGTTGAATAGGCGACCGGCTCAGGGCGTGGTGTCGGCGGCACGCTGACTGCGCCCGTCGTACTCGAACCAGAAACTGGCGCCGCCGCTTTCGCAGCGACCCCGCATCAATTCCGTGAGCAGTTGGTCATTGAAATGCTTGTGGTAGGCGCTGCCGAACAGCAGCTTGGTCCGCGGGTTATCGATCAGCAGCGCAAGCAGCAGATACTGTTCGGTCCAATAGATCTGATGATCGATCGCCCAGTGCTGCGGCAGGCCGAACGGCAGGAAGACGTCATGGACATGCACCGTGATTTTGCGCGTGATCCGCGGCAATAAGCGCAGGTAGATGTGCGCACAATCGCTGCCGGTCTTGACCGTGTGCGTGGAGTCGATGAACAGGATATCGCCGTCTTCGAGCATCGCATTCAGGGTGTCGGCGGTCACGTCTTGAGCGCGTTGTGTGTGCAGGTCCAGCGCGCCCTCCTGGCCGAGTGCAGTGATGAAGGGACGCGGAAACGGTTCGATACAGCGCAAGCGGCCCATGCCGTTATGACCCAAGGCTTCCAAGGCAATCAGCGAGGAAAAGCCACTGCCGATCTCGACAATGTTCTTCGGGCGTATACGCCGGATATACGCGTAGTAAGACATGGCATCGCTGTACATGAACTGGCCGTTTTCCCAGAAGTACGAACGACAGGTGTCCATATTCCCGACAGGGGCCGGCGTGAAGTCCTGGGAGTAAGGCAGCAGTTCGAGCAGTTCAGCCCGCAGGTTTTCCGGCTCGAATATCCCGCAGTTCAAATAAGGCGGTGTTGACTCCGTGTACTCGTAGGCGCTCAGCGTCTCGGCGATAGAGGGCGTATTCGAATAGAAATTAACCGGAATCAGGTTAATCCCGAGCGCTTGCAGTCGTTCTCGGTCTTGCTGGTGTCCCCACAGCAGTTTCTGCATCACCGGTAGAGCGGCATTGAATTCCCTATCGGTTACGCGCGTCATCTTGTGAATTTCCTTTTATGAACTACTTTTAGTCGATTACCGCCCTCTCTCCAGGCCATACCTTTGATGACCCCGAACAACGCACGCCATATTAGGGACACGACTTGCCAGCTATGATCAAGGCGTCAGGCGGTTTTTTTTCCAGCCCATGGAGGTACCGTGAGCTGCTGATATCGATGATCAGGCGCGATGTGCTCGGCCGTTACCGGGGCTCGGTACTGGGAGTGCTGTGGTCTTTCCTCAACCCCCTGCTGATGCTGCTGGTGTACACCCTGGTTTTCAGTGTGATGTTCAAGCAGCAGTGGCAAGGCGGCAGCGGATCGCGTACGGAGTTCGCACTGCTGGTGTTTGCAGGGTTGCTGGTCTTCAACATCTTCGCGGAATGCGTGCAGCGCGCGCCCAGTTTGATCCTGCATAACACCAACTACGTCAAGAAAGTGATATTCCCCCTGGAGATACTGCCTTGGATGTCCCTCGGCTCGGTCCTGTTGCACGCGACGGCGAGCCTGCTCATCTGGTTGTTGTTCCATTTCCTGTTGATCGGCACTCCGCCCGTGACCGCGTTGTTGCTGCCGCTGGTGTTGTTGCCGTTGATACTGTTTTCCATGGGTATTTCATGGCTGCTGGCCGGCCTCGGGGTGTACCTGCGAGACGTCGGTCAAGTGGTGAGTGCCTTCACCACCGCCCTGTTGTTCGTGTCGGCGGTGTTCTACCCGGTCAACGTATTGCCTGAAGCGTACCGCTCGCTGTTGTTGCTCAATCCACTGGCGATGCTCATCGAGCAGGCGCGCGACGTGCTGTTCTGGGGTGTGCCCATTGAACCGCAGTCCTGGGCGATCAGCCTGGTGACATCGTGTGCGGTGGCGTGGGTGGGCTTCCAGTGTTTCCAGTGGATGAGAAATGGATTTGCCGATGTCCTCTGAGGTTGCCGTACAGATAACAGGTTTGGGTAAGTGCTTCCGGATATACGACAAACCCCGAGACCGGCTGAAGCAATTGCTGTTGCCCGGCGGTAAACCGCTTTACCGCCCGTTATGGGCTGTCAAAGACGTCGACCTGACCATCCTCAAGGGGGAGACGATCGGCATCATTGGCCGCAATGGCAGCGGTAAATCCACCCTGTTGCAACTGATCTGCGGGACGCTCGGCGCGACCACCGGATCCGTGGTGTGCCACGGCCGTATTGCTGCGCTGCTTGAGCTGGGCTCCGGGTTCAATCCCGATTTCACGGGGCGTGAGAACGTCTTTCTTAACGGGGCGATATTGGGGCTCAGCCGCGCCGAGGTCGAAAAACGTTTCGACGAAATCACCCACTTCGCCGCCATTGGCGACTTTATCGACCAGCCGACCCGGACGTACTCCAGCGGGATGCTCATGCGCCTGGCGTTCGCGGTCTCCGTATGGGTGGACCCCGATATCCTGATCGTCGACGAAGCCCTCGCCGTTGGCGACGCTTCCTTTCAGTTCAAGTGCTTGCAGCGCCTTGAAGTGCTGGCCGAGCGCGGCACGACATTACTGTTCGTTTCCCACGACATGAGCATGGTCAAGCGCTTCTGCAAGCGGGCGCTCTACCTTCGTGGCGGCGAAGTCCGCGCCAGCGGGCGGCCCGAGGACGTTGCCGAGCGCTACCTGCTGGATATGCGTGATGAGCAGCGCCGCGGCGCCAGCGAGGATACCGTGGCCGTCGTGCCCAAGGTGCATTTGAGCAAGGCGGACGGCATCGCATTCGGCACCGACGAAGGCGGCATTCTGAGCGCCTGCTTCACCAACACCGGCAGCCTGCACTCCACCTTTGTGCATGATGAAGTGATTGAGTTGAGGGTCGAGGCTCGGGTGCGGGAGTCGATCACGCTGCCCAGCCTGAGTATCACCATCCAGGAACCGCGCTTGCTGGTGATTGGCGGTGCCAACCTGGCCCTTGTGCTCGAGCAACCCTGTGACGGTTGGTGCAAGGCCCACCTCACGGCCAGGTTCCGCTCGCGCTTTGCCGCCGGCAAGTACCACATCACGTTGAAACTCATGAATGGCCATACCGAGGAAAGCGCTCACTTGATCGAGAAACAGGTCGCGCTCCTGACCTTCGACACCCTGACGCTCGACAGCGATTTTCTCGGCATCGTCGACCTCGGTATCGAGGCGATAGCCCCTACAGAGCCCACAGCCCAGTGAACAAGGACACCACTCGCGTGCATAACGATAAAGACAACGTCTGGCAGATAGCGATTCACGGCACATTTGACGTGGAGAACTACGGCGACCTGTTGTTCCCGATCATTGCCGAGGCGGAGCTGGCCCGGCGCCTGGGCGCGGTGAATATGCACCGGTTTTCCTATCACCGGAAGTCCGCACGCAAATGGCCCTATGCCGTGACCTCGTTGACCGAACTGCCTGCGCTTGCCCACCAGATGGATGCGACGCTGATCGGCGGTGGCTTTATCATTCGATTCGACAAGTGTGTCGCCGACGGTTACCTGCCGCCCGATCCGTCTATCCATCACCCCACCGGGTATTGGCTGGTACCCGCGCTGATGGCGTTGCAAAACGGCGTGCCACTGATCTGGAATGCCCCCGGCATGCACTGCAATGAAATCCCCGAATGGGGCCGGCCGCTGTTGGCGCTTGCTGTCGAGCACAGCCCCCATGTCAGGGTACGGGATGCTTTGACACAAAAGGCCCTGCAAACATTGAGCGCGCATGCCGATATCAAGGTACTGCCCGACACGGCCTTCGGTCTGGCCCAAGTACTGGATGTACACACCCCGTCGGCTGAATTGCGCGATATCTTCAGGCGCTACGACCTGGCAGGCCCCTACGTGGTCGTACACGCCACCCAAGGCTTGCAGAGCTTTCTCGCGCTTTGGCGCAGCAACAGTGATGTGTTGGCCGGGGTGAAATTACTGGTCCTGCCCATTGGACCGGTCCTGGGCGATCACCCGTCAGCCCTCGGGGCACCGCTGGACCGCGCAGTCACCCTACCGTTCTGGCCGTCGCCGTTGCTGCTGGCCGAACTGATTGCGCACTCGGCAGGCGTGGTGGGCCACAGTTACCACCTGGCAATCAGCGCAATCGCTTTCGGCCTGCCGGTCTTCTGCTCAGCGGACCTGGAAGTCGGCAAATTCACGGCCTTGCCTGCCTACGGGCGGGTCTTCCAGCTGCGTCATGACCAGACGTTGGACCCGCAGTGGCTGGTCGATCAACTTGGCAGGCGGCCCCTCTCCGCTGCCACTTGCCAAGCCGTCGAGCAGTTGCGTGAACACTGGGACCAGGTGGCGCAGCTCATCGTTTCCCGACGGGCGGCCGCCCCGGAAGTCATCAACCGCCTCTGGCAATTCCTGCCAGCACTGCTCGAAAACATGCAAGGGCCACAGCAGGCGGCGGTGGAAACCCCGCGCCCGTTGGCGCAGGCCACGCAGCCCGATTGGCGCAGCGCCTACCACCGCTTTAAACGACTGATTTCAAGGAGCACGTCATGATCAACCTGGAGAAGATCGCCCGTCATCACCTGCACCACCAACCGTTCCGTTGGGCCCAGGTCGACGGCTTATACAGCCCGCAGGATGCCGCAGCACTGGCCGAGACCTACCCCTGCGATCATTTCAAAGTGGTCAAGGGCTACGGCGGAGAAAAGGACTACGAGTACGAAGCCAGGCAATTGATCGCCATGACCACCGGCCAAGTGGTCAACCCTCAGGCCCTCAGCCCGCATTGGATGGCACTGGCGCAGGATCTGCGCTCATCGGCCTACCGCCAGGCATTGAGCGCATTGACGGGGCTGGACCTCAGTGTCGCGCCCATGGAAGTCAACCTGTTCCATTACGGTCCCGGCGCCAACCTTGGCCCGCATCCGGACCTGGCAGACAAGGTCGTCACCCATATCCTCTATTTCAATGACAGCTGGAACCCGGCGCGCGGCGGTTGCCTGCAAATTCTCGGTTCCAGGGACCCCGACAGCGTCTTCGAGCAGATTCCTCCCGTGGTCGGCAACTCGGCCGTGCTGGTGCGTAGCGACACCTCCTGGCATGCCGTGTCACGGGTGGTCGACGACAGCCCGGTTTCCCGGCGCAGTATTACCGTAACGTTCTATCGCCCGGGCTCGACCAGTTCCATGTGGCCAGAGGGGGACGACACCCCGCTGCATGACTACTCGCCCCATCGCCAAGGCGTTACGCATGGCGGAGCGAATTGGTATGCGTAAGGTGGCGACAGCGCTGATGACGGGTCTGCTCACGTGGCTGCGTGGGTTGCCGTTGCCCCCTTGGCTGCGCAGGCGTCTGAGCGTGATCTACCGTGGCGCCTGGTTCCGGCCGGTGCGTCGGTTAAGCCAGTGGCCGCAGGTGCGCGACCCCCCCCCCGGTCAAGCAGTTGCAACTGCTCGCCGACACCCAGTACCCGGACTACATCATCTGGGGGGTGATCGACTGGAGCTTCCGCCATCAGCGGCCGCAACAACTCGCCCAGGTACTGAGTGCCAGTGGGCGGCGGGTGTTTTATGTCTCCAGCACGCTCAAGGCCTCGAATCAGCCGGGTTTCTCCATCTATCCGCTCAATGAGAGGGGGAACCTGTTCGAAGTCCAATTGCACCTGAGCGACCCGCCTTCCATTTACTCCACGGTCCCCTCATCGATCCAGGTGGCGCAGCTGCGCTATGGGTTGGGCGAACTCTTGCTGTGTACCCGGCCCCGCGCGGTGGTCGGGATCGTGCACCACCCTTTCTGGCTGGACGTGGCCAAGGCCGCGCCGAATAGCCGCATGGTCTATGACTGCATCGATCATCACCAAGGTTTCAGCAACACCGATGCCGGCATTCTGAAGCTTGAGCAGCAGTTGGTGCTGGAGGCCCAGGCAACCGTGTTCACTTCCGACCGGCTCGCCCAGCAATGGGGGCAGACGCCCTCCGCGCAGCGCACGGTGATTCGAAACGCGGCGGACTTCGGTTTTTTTTCAAGGCGCCCCGTCTCGCTGTTCAACGACCCGCAAGGGCGCAAGATCATCGGCTATTACGGCGCGATTGCCGAATGGTTCGATACCGAACTGGTTTCAGCCATTGCCGATGCCTTTGCGCACCACCTGGTGCTCCTGGTCGGTGAGGACACCACCAACGCCCGGCATCAGCTGCGCCACCATCCCAATGTGCAATTCACCGGCGAGGTCAGCTACAGCACCCTCCCCAGCTACCTGTATGCGATGGACGTGTGCCTCCTGCCGTTCCAGGTCATACCGTTGACCCTGGCGACCAACCCGGTGAAAGTCTACGAATACCTCAGCGCCGGCAAGCCGGTGGTGGCCATCGATTTGCCAGAAACCCACCAGTTTGGCGCGCTGATACGTCGGGCCCAAAACCCGGCTGAATTTATCGACGGTATTGCCCACGCGCTGGCCGAACCACCTGACGAACACCGTGCGGCGCGCCAGGCGTTCGCCGCCGCCCAATCCTGGGAACAGCGCCGTGACGCCTTGCTCAGCGTCACCGAACCCCAGCACGTGCCGCGCGAGATCAGTGTGATTGTGGTCACCTACAACAATCTGGCCCTGACCCAGGCATGCCTGGCCAGCCTGACCGCCAATGCCCAGGCCGCCGCGCTGGAAATCATTGTGGTCGACAACGGCTCCAGTGATGGCACACCGGCGTTTCTCGATCAGTGGGCCAAGGCCAATGGACAGGTCGTCATCCTCAATGCCGACAACCGTGGTTTTGCCGCCGCCAACAATCAGGGGCTGGCAGTGGCTACCGGGGACTACTTCGTACTGCTCAACAACGATACTCAGGTGACCCCAGGCTGGGCAGACACCCTGCGCAGGCATCTGGACCGCAACCCCGGTATCGGCCTGGTGGGCCCCGTCACCAACAATATCGGCAACCAGGCCAAGATCGATCTCACGTACTCACTGGCAGACATGCCTGATCGGGCCTACGGGTATACCTACAGGCACCTGGGAGAGTGGTTCGTACTGCCGACCCTGGCTTTTTTCTGTGTGATGTTGCGACGCAGCACCTATGCTCAAGTGGGACCGCTGGACGAAGCGTTCGGCTGTGGCTTCTTCGAAGACGACGACTACTGCCGGCGCGTCGAGCAAGCGGGTTTTTTCAATGCCTGTGCTCGGGATGTGTTTATCCACCATCACCTGTCGGCGAGCTTCAACCTTATGGATGTTGACCAACGCCAGGCCCTGTTTGATCGGAACAAAGCGATCTACGAGAAAAAATGGGGCACCTGGATACCCCACCGTTATGGATAACGACATGCCCGTAAGCAAGATAGTTGTAGTAGTGGGCACGCGACCGGAAGTCATCAAGATGGCCCCGGTCATCCATGCCCTCAAGCGTTCGCCCCAGTTCGCCTGCCACGTCGTCGCCACCGCGCAACACCGCGAACTGATGGACCAGGCATTGCGCGAGTTCAATATCGAGCCCGACCTGGACCTGGACCTGATGCAGCCCCAACAGTCGCTCAGTGCCCTTACCTGCCGCCTGCTGACGCAGGTCGAGCGACTGCTGCTGGAGTGGCGTCCGGATGCCGTGCTGGCACAGGGCGATACCTCGACGGTATTCGCCACCGCCCTGTCGTGTTTCTACCAGCAGGTTCCTTTTGGCCACGTGGAAGCCGGGTTACGCACTGGCGACCTGGGCAATCCGTTTCCCGAGGAACTGAACCGGACAGTCACCAGCCGCATTGCCAAATGGCACTTCGCACCGACCCCGAGGGCTCGCGGCAATTTGTTGGACGAAGGCATTGCCCCCCAGGCCATCCACCTCACGGGCAATACCGTGATCGACGCGCTGCACCAGAGCCTTCGCCGGGGTGACGAACCGACCGAGGGCGCCCTCGACGGTGAACGCCGCCTGCTGGTGACCTTGCATCGCCGGGAGAGCTTCGGCGCGCCCCTGCTCGACATCTGTACCGCGATTCGCCACCTGGTCGACCGCAATGAAGATTTGCGCGTGATTTTCCCGGTGCATCCGAACCCCAGCGTCAAAGTGCCTGTCGAGGCGGCGCTGGGAGGACATCCACGGATCGAGCTTTGCCCGTCCCTGGGCTACCACCACTTTATTCGCGTCATGAAGAGCGCCTTCCTGGTACTCAGCGATTCGGGCGGCATTCAGGAAGAGGCACCGGCCCTGGGCGTGCCCGTGCTGGTGTTGCGCAACGAGACCGAACGCCAGGAAGCCATAGAGCATGGCATGGTGAAGCTGGTGGGTACCCGAACTGCCGATATCGTCCAGGCAGTGCAGCATCTGCTCGACGACGAGGGGCTCTACTCGAGCATGATCAAGGATCAATCCCCCTATGGGGATGGCATGGCCGCAGAGCGGATCGTGCAGGTATTGACGGCGCATTTCTCCACATGCGCCTGATCTATCTCTCACCGATGCGCTGGCATAGCTTCAGCCAGCGACCACATGAACTGGTGCGCTGCTTCCATGAAAAAACCGGCGCCCCCGTCCTTTGGATAGACCCCTACCCCACGCGTTTTCCCACACTCAGCGATTTCAGAAGGCTGCGGCCTGCACCTGCCGTCGCACAGGCGCCCTTGCCGGCATGGTTGACCGTGCTCGAGCCTCGCGCCTTGCCAATCGAGCCGATGCCTGGCTCAGGCTGGATCAACCGCCCGCTCTGGCAATCGCTGATTGTGAAAGCGCGGGAGTTTGCGCAACAGCCCACGGTGCTGGGAATTGGCAAGCCTTCGCACCTGGCGTCGAGACTGCTGCAGGAGCCTGTTTTCGAAGCCAGCTTTTACGATGCCATGGATAATTTTTCCGAGTTCTATACAGGGCTGTCACGCCGGGCCATGGAACGCCGCCAACGCCACACGGCTCAATCGGTGTCCACGGTACTGGCTTCTTCCTCGGCGCTGCTGACGCAAATGCTGGCCTGCTCGGACAACGTCAAGCTGCTCGGCAATGCCTGCGCCATCGAGCGCCTGCCCAGTCGCCAGCATTCGCATGCAGGCCGAGGGAATACACCCGTCCTGGGCTACGTCGGCACCATCGCCAAGTGGTTTGCCTGGGATGTCGTGATTGCCCTCGCCGAGGCGTTTCCGCATGCCGACATACGCCTGGTCGGCCCGCTGCACACCCCTGTGCCTGCTGGTCTGCCCGGCAACATCCACTTGAGTGGCGAGGTATCCCACGAGGACGCCTTGAAAGCCATGGCGGCGTTCGATGTCGGGTTGATTCCCTTCACCAGCGACGCGCTGACACGGTATGTCGACCCGATCAAGTACTACGAATATCGGGCGCTTGGCCTGCCAGTGATCAGTACGGTATTTGGCGAGATGGCCCACCGAGGTACGTGCCCGGGCACTTTTCTCGTGGAGGGGCCCGGGGACATCCGGCAGGCCATGGACAAGGCGCTGAACTTCAATGAATCAGAAGCATACACGCGCAGGTTTCGCCACGAAAACTCCTGGACGACTCGATTTTCCGTGGCGATACCTTGAGCGACCGGGCGTGTACGTGAATCGATAACCAGACGGGACGAACAGGGAGTGACACCGTTGGAAGTACAGGAAGTACAGGTTTTCGATACGCAGGCCAACGCGCCGCCAACGCGCGAATGCGATGTGATCATCGTCAATTACAACGCGGGGGCCCTATTGCAGGCATGTGTGAAGTCGGTGCTTGACGCCGGTGCAACCCGAGTCATCGTGGTGGATAACCACTCCCATGATGACAGCCTGGCCAGGTTGCTGAGCACCTGTGCGGTGGGCGATGCCCTGCACATCATTCGTAACGACGCGAACCTGGGCTTCGCCGTTGCCTGTAACCAGGGCGCACGGCTTGCAAGTGCACCCAACCTGCTGTTCCTGAACCCGGACACGGTTATTGCTCCGCAAGCCATCGAGCGCTTGCTGACGGCCTTGCACGGGGCGGCCGATATAGGTGCGGTAGGCGGCCTGCTGTGCAATCTCGATGGTACTGAGCAGGCCGGTGGCCGACGCGTATTTCCCACGCCCAGGCGCGCATTCATGCGGGCGTTCGGGCTGTCGCGTCTGGCCAGGTTCTGGCCAGCGCTGTTTTCCGACTTCCTGCTGCATCAGGAAGCACTGCCCCCGCAGCCCATTGCTGTCGAAGCCATTTCCGGGGCGTGCATGTTGGTCAAGCGCGAGGCGATCGAACACATTGGTTTATGGGACGAAGACTATTTTCTGCACTGCGAAGACCTGGACTGGTGCATGCGTTTTCACCATGGTGGCTGGAACGTCCTGTTTGTACCGGATGCCCAGGTGACGCATGTGTTCGGAGGCTGCAGTCGGAACCGCCCGTATTTTGTGGAGTGGCACAAGCACCGTGGAATCCTGCGGTTTTACCGCAAATTTTTCCGCCGGCAATATTCAGTGTTCTTGTGGGTGTTCGTGGTGATTGGCGTCTGGTTTCGATTCGGCCTGATGGTCGGGCGTCACGCGTTCATCCGGTGTCTGGCGGCGTTGAACAACCGCCCCAGGAAGCAATGAGGTGCGCATCGGCGTACTCGGTGGTTCCAGCTTCCTCGGTGAGCATCTGTTGCGGGCCCTGGCGCGGGAAGGCCATCAGGTCGTCGCGTTCAGCCGTCAAGGCGGCAGACCCTGCCAGGAACACGTGACCTGGCTGCCGGCCGAGACCTGGCCGGAGCTATGCCTGGACGCGTTTGTTTCGCTGGCCCCGGCCTGGGTGTTACCTGACTACCTGGAACGTTTGGCCAGCGCTCACGTAAAGTGCGTCGTGGTCCTGTCTTCGACAAGTCGCTTTACCAAGCAAGCCTCGCCTGATCCTCGCGAGCGAGCCCTGGCGCAACGCCTGGTCGATGCCGAGCAGCGCTTGCAGCAGTGGGCGGACGAACACAACACGCAGTGGGCTGTTCTACGCCCGACCCTGATCTACGGGCATGGGAAGGACAAAAGCATTTGCGAGATAGCCCGGTTCATTCAGCGCTACGGTTTCTTCCCGTTGATCGGTAACAGCGCGGGCCTGCGTCAACCGGTCCACTGTGACGATATTGTCCAGGTGTGCGTTGCCGCCCTGGAAACCAGGGGCTGGCCAAGTGGCAGCTACAACCTGTCAGGCGCACAAACCTTGCCCTACCACGCCATGGTCAGGCGAGTGTTCCAGGCCGTAGGGCGGCCGGAACGGACGCTCAACGTTCCGGCCTGGCTATTGCGCCAGGTGATCGTGCTCGCACGCTGCCTGCCGCGTTATCGCCACCTTTCAAGCGCCATGGCGCAGCGCATGAGCCAGGACCTGACCTTTGATCATTCAGCGGCGCGTGAACAATTCGGCTTTGCGCCGAGGGCGTTTGATTTGAGCGCTGAAGACTTGCCCCCGTCGGCTAAAAAACCTGCGCCTTGAACTTGGCAGCGAGCTGCCCGACATAAAGGCCGCAGAACTTATCGATCAACCAGGCACAGAAAAAATCCGCCGTAGCGACTACGGCGGCAACCAAAGGTTTTTGTCGAAGCAGAGCGGCTAAGACACCTTCAACGCTACACCCATGACCGATTAAAAAACGTGAAGTTTAATTAATCGAGTTTAATCAAATGCCGGCTGCAGGCCACGGAAACTGTGCTTAGAATCGGCTTCGACAAACACGTCGAGCACAATAAAAACCAGTCTCTCTTACCTGAAACATCTGCCCAATAAAACTTCATGCGCCCTGTAAAAAGTGCGGTGTTTCTGTGCGCGTCAATCATTTCGGGGAAGTAAATAACATGGTCAAACAGTGGAGCCTGTTAACACTGGCGATATGCGCCAGTATCAGCCAGGTGGCCCTCGCCGAGTCCGTGACGGACCAGGCCGACGCCAAAGGTTTTATCGACGGCAGCAGCGTCACCGGGCTGTTGCGTAATTACTACATGAACCGCAACCGCGAAGGTGGCCGGGCCGACAACCGTGACTGGACTCAAGGCGCCATGCTCAATTACGCCTCGGGCTTCACCCAGGGCACCATTGGTTTTGGCGTGGATGCCTACGCCTTTGGCGGGTTGAAACTGGACGCCACGCACCAGGATGCCGGTACCGGTAACTTGCCGACCGACCGCCACGGCGATCCGGAAGACGCCTATGGCTCCGTGGGGGCGGCGGTGAAGGTGAAAATATCCAAGACCCAACTGAAATTCGGCGACATGCAACCCACCGCGCCCGTCTTCGCCACCGGTGGCACTCGCCTGTTGCCGCAGACGGCCACCGGCTTTGACCTGACCAGCAGTGAAATCGCGGGGCTGGACCTGGAGGCCGGGCACTTCACCAGCACCAACAGTGGCATGACCAGCAACCATGACCACGACATCTACGCCACCTACGCCAACGTGCCGGCTTCCAGTGCGAGCTTTGTCGGTGGCAAATACACCTTCAGCCCGTCGCTGAGTGCAACCGTGTATGCCGGTGAACTGGAAGATATCTGGCGCCAGTACTACACCAACCTCAACTATGTGCTGCCGTTGGGGCATGACCAGTCGCTGGCGTTGGATGGCAACCTGTATCGCACCCTCGATACGGGCAGCGCCAAGGCCGGAGCGATCAACAACACCACCTATTCGCTGGCGGCGGCCTATTCGTTCCTGACGGCCCATACCCTGACGCTGTCGTTCCAGAAAGTGCATGGCGACACGCCGTTCGATTACATCGGTACCGGCAACAACGGCGCGGGTGAAGGCGGCGATTCGGTGTACCTGGCCAACTCGGTGCAATGGGGTGACTTCAACGGCCCAGGCGAGCAATCCTGGGGGATTCGCTATGACCTGAATCTGGCCAGCTACGGCGTGCCGGGCTTGAGCTTCATGGCCCGCTACATCAACGGTTCGGACATCGATGGCACCCACACACCGGCCAACAGCGCCTATGCCGGTGATTACGGTGCCGATGGCGCGCACCACGAAACAGATGTGGAAGCCAAATACGTCGTCCAGAGCGGCCCGGCGAAAAACCTGTCACTGCGCGTGCGCGATGCCATCGTGGCGTCGAATGCCGACCAAGGTGACGGCAACTTGAACGAACTGCGGCTGATCGTCGACTACCCGTTCACCCTGTTGTAAGCGGCGGCTGCGCGCCGGCCAGCGTCATCGCTGGCCGGCGCACAGCGGCTAACCCACCCAGCCGACCGCTGTTTTCGGAATCACTTCCGACTCATCCATCTTGGACGCAAACATACTCACGGCTTTCACCGCATCACTGGTGCTGGTGCGGATCTGCAGGATCACCGAACCCGCCTGGTCAGCCAGGCTGACCCCACGCTGCGCGCCTTCCTGGGTGGCATTCATGCTGGTGACTGCATCTCGGGTCTCCGACAGGATCATGCCGATCATCTCGGCAATCTCTGCCGTGGAGCGGCTGGTACGTCCCGCCAGTTGCCTGACCTCGTCGGCCACCACGGCAAACCCGCGGCCCTGGTCGCCGGCCCGTGCCGCCTCGATGGCGGCGTTGAGCGCCAGCAGGTTGGTCTGGTCGGCGATGCCGCGAATGGTGTTGACGATGGCGGTAATCTGCTCGGAACGATCACCCAGTTGCCCCACCAGTCGCGCCGAGGCACCAATGTGCTCGGCAATCCGGCGCATTTCCGTGGCCGTGTCGTGGATCACCTGGGTACCGTGCTCGGCGAAGCGTTCGGTTTCGGACGAAATATGGTAGGCACGGGAAGCGCCGCGCGAGTCTTCCTCGAACTTCTCCACCCGTTCAGTGATGTCACTGGCAAACTTGACGATCTTGACCAGTGTGCCGTCGCCGTCGTAGACCGGGTTGTAACTGGCCTCCAGCCACGCGACACGGCCATGCTTGCCGAGGCGCTTGAATTGCCCGGTGAAGAATTCACCGTTGTTCAAGCGGCGCCAGAAATCGGTGTACTCGCTGCTGTTGATCAGGCTGGGCTCGCAAAACAGGCGGTGGTGTTTGCCTTTGATTTCGGCCAGCGTATAGCCCATACGTGCAGAAAGTTCTCGTTGGCGTCCAGTACCTGGCCGTTCAAGTCGAACTCGATCACTGCCATTGCCCGGTCCACTGCGGCCAGTTTGCTGCGGGTCGCCGCCTCCTGTTCGACTTTTGTCGTGACATCCAGGGCGTACTTGACCACTTTCAGCACTTGGCCACGCTCATCCAGCACCGGGTTGTAGCTGGCTTCCAGCCAGACGGTCTTGCCGTGGGCATCCACCCGCTTAAAAGTGCCCGATACGAACTTACCGGCCTTGAGCTCACCCCAGAACTGGCTGTAGGCCGGGCTGTTGGTCAGCGCTGGCAAGCAAAAGTCACGGTGGGATTTCCCCGCCAACTGGTCGCGGCTGTAACCCAAGGTTTTCAGAAAGTTGTCGTTGGCACGCAGTACCTTACCGTTGAGGTCGAATTCGACCACTGCCATGGAGCGTTCCAGGGCGCTGATCAGTCCTTTGAACTCGGTGACTTCGGCCGTCCTGGCCGCCAGTTCGGTTTTGAGCGTTGTGTTGAACATGACGTACCTCAGCCGTGCGGAAAAAACCTATGTCTTCATTCGCTATCGGCTGGGAAATACGCGACTTAACCGCGCAAAAATGATTATTTTCTGACGTCAAGTTTTTTGCGCGAGCCAGCATGGTTCAAGGCTTTGCGGCGAGCGAAGCCAACCGCTCACGCATGCCGGTGCTGGCCGCCGGGCCGGCCTGCAACACACAGCGATCCAAGGGCACGATGTGGCCCTCGGCGCTCGCCAACATCGGCTGTAGCGGTCGCCCGGTGTCCCGCTCGACCAACTCGACACTGGTGCCCTCTTCGGCGTAATGCCGGTTGCCCCACGCCACCAGCGACATCAGCACCATGCGGAAATCCTCGCCCTTGGCGGTCGGTACATATTCGTAGCGCGGCGGCCGCTCGCTGTAGGCCCTGCGTTCCAACATCCCCGCCTCCACCAACGCAGTCAGGCGGCGCGTGAGCATGTTGGGAGCGATGCCCAAGCTGCGCGAAAACTCATCGAAGCGGCGCAGCCCCTGCAGCGCGTCGCGCATGATCAAAATGCTCCACCACTCCCCTACCCGGTCGAGGCTGCGGGCGATGGGGCATTCGTCGCGGGTCAGGGACTTGCGTTGCATAAAGGTTCCTAGGGGCCGGTGCAAAGTTGTGTGACGCCATGTTACTTTCATCATGATAGTGACGTCCATAGGGTCTGAACCCTCAATGCAACCGGAGTCGATTGATCATGAGTAAACGTATCGTTGTGACAGGCATGGGTGCGCTGACACCGTTGGGCGCTGACGTGGAGTCAACCTGGAAACGCCTGTTGAACGGGCAGTCGGGCATTCGTCGCCTGCCTGAAGACCTGATCGGCGACCTGGCCATCAGCATCGGCGGCCAAGTGCAGAGTGTGTTGCAGGACCCCGAAGCCGGGTTCGATCCTGATCGCCTGTTGGCTGCAAAAGAGCAGCGCAAGATGGATCGTTTTATCCTGTTCGCACTGGCGGCCGCCGATGAAGCGTTGAAGCAGGCCGGCTGGGCACCGAAGACCGTGCAGGAGCAGGAACGCACCGCAACCATCATCGCCTCGGGCGTCGGCGGCTTTCCGGCCATCGCGGAGGCGGTACGTACCACCGACAGCAAGGGGCCGCGACGCTTGTCGCCGTTCACCATCCCATCGTTCCTGAGCAACATGGCCGCCGGGCATGTGTCGATCAACTATGGCTTGAAAGGCCCGTTGGGCGCACCGGTCACTGCCTGTGCGGCGGGTGTGCAGGCCATTGGCGACGCCGCGCGGATGATCCGTGCGGGCGAAGTGGACGTGGCAGTGTGCGGGGGAGCCGAAGCGGCGATCCACCGGGTCAGCCTGGCCGGCTTTGCGGCGGCACGGGCCTTGTCCAGCGACTTCAACGACGCCCCCGAGCGCGCCTCGCGCCCGTTCGATCAGGCACGCGACGGCTTTGTCATGGGCGAAGGCGCCGGCCTCCTGGTGATCGAAGAGCTGGAACACGCCCTTGCACGCGGTGCCCAGCCGATTGCCGAACTGGTGGGCTACGGCACCAGTGCCGATGCGTACCACATGACGGCTGGCCCGGAAGACGGTGACGGCGCGCGCCGGGCGATGACCCAGGCGCTGCGTCAGGCGGGCATCGAGGCGTCCGAGGTGCAGTACCTGAATGCCCACGCCACCTCGACGCCGGTGGGCGATAAAGGCGAATTGGCAGCCATCAGGACCGTGTTCGGTGACGGTGGCCGCCTGGCAATCAGCTCGACCAAGTCCGCCACCGGCCACTTGCTGGGGGCTGCGGGCGGCATCGAGGCCATCTTCACCGTGCTTGCCCTGCGCGATCAGGTCGCACCGGTGACCCTCAACCTGGAAAACCCGGATGAACTGGCCGCCGGGTTGGACATGGTGCGCGCAGATGCGCGGCCAATGGCGATTGAATACGCGCTGTCCAACGGCTTCGGCTTTGGTGGCGTGAATGCCAGCGTGCTGTTCCGCCGCTGGGTATAAGCCGGCGGTTTGCCCCTGGGATTATTTTCGGGGACCATGGCGCCTTTCTGTCACTGCCAACAAGAGGCGCCCATGGCTAACCACGACCTGTCCTACACCCCCGATCCGGATGCCGACTCGATTTCCTCAGATGTCGTCGGCTTCAACGGCATCCTGGTCTCCACCCAGATCCCGACCCGCGCCGACGGCAGCCTGGAACTGGGGGATATCACCCTGCAAAGCGAATGCACCCTGCAAGCGTTGAAAGTCGCCCTGGAAAAGGCCGGCAGTTCCATGGACCGGGTCATGCACCTGACCATCTACCTCACGGACATGGCCGATCGCGGTGCATTCAATGAGGTCTACAAGCGTTTTTTCGCCAAGCCATGGCCCGTGCGCGCGGCGGTTGGGGTGGCTGCACTGGCGGTTGAAGGGATGCGCGTGGAAGTTACGGCGATGGCTGCCAAGGCCTGACAGCCCTGTGGTAGATGCCGGTCAGGCGTTTCGCAGCTACAATGCCCGCCTCGACCGTGACAAGCCTGACTAAAAAAACTATGTCCTTGCCCAAGCATCACCTGGAATTGCTCAGCCCTGCCCGCGATGTCGCCATCGCACGCGAGGCCATCCTGCATGGCGCCGACGCCATCTACATCGGCGGGCCCAGCTTCGGCGCCCGCCACAATGCCTGTAACGACGTGAGCGATATCGCTCACTTGGTCGAATTCGCCCGGCGCTACCACGCCCGTGTCTTCACCACCCTCAACACCATCCTGCATGACAACGAACTGGAACCCGCGCGCAAGCTGATCCATCAGCTCTACGACGCCGGCGTCGATGCGTTGATCGTGCAAGACCTGGGCGTGATGGAGCTGGATATTCCGCCCATCGAGCTGCACGCCAGTACCCAGACCGATATCCGTACCCTCGGGCGCGCCAGGTTTCTTGATCAGGCGGGTTTCTCGCAGCTGGTCCTGGCCCGTGAGCTGAACCTGCAGGAAATCCGCGCCATCGCCGATGAAACCGATGCCGCCATCGAGTTCTTTATCCACGGCGCGCTGTGCGTGGCGTTCTCCGGGCAGTGCAATATTTCCCACGCGCAGAATGGCCGCAGTGCCAACCGTGGCGACTGCTCCCAGGCCTGCCGCCTGCCATACACCTTGAAAGACGACCAGGGCCGCGTCGTGGCCTTTGAAAAGCATCTGCTGTCGATGAAAGACAACAACCAGAGCGCCAACCTGCGCGCCTTGGTGGAAGCCGGTGTGCGTTCGTTCAAGATCGAAGGCCGCTACAAGGACATGGGCTACGTGAAGAACATCACGGCCTATTACCGCCAGCGTCTCGACGAGATCCTCGAAGACCGTCCGGACCTGGCCCGCGCGTCCAGCGGCCGTACCGCACACTTCTTCCTGCCCGACCCGGAAAAAACCTTCCACCGTGGCAGCACCGACTACTTTGTCAGCGACCGCAAGATCGACATTGGCGCCTTCGACACCCCGACCTTTACCGGCCTGCCGGTGGGTGTGGTGGAAAAAGCCGGCAAGCGCGACTTGCAAGTGGTCACCCATGAGCCGCTGTCCAACGGCGATGGCCTCAATGTGCTGGTCAAGCGTGAGGTGGTCGGGTTCCGCGCCAATATCGCCGAGCCCAAGGGTGAATTCGAGGAAGACGGCGAGAAGCGCTACCGCTACCGCGTCGAGCCGAATGAAATGCCGGCCGGCCTGCATCAGTTGCGCCCGAACCACCCGTTGAACCGCAACCTGGACCATAACTGGCAGCAGGCGTTGCTCAAGACCTCGGCCGAACGCCGTATCGGCCTGTCATGGGTCGCACGTTTGCGCGAAGAACAGCTGGAAGTCACCGCCACCAGCGAAGAAGCCATCCGTGCCAGCGTCACCCTGCCCGGCCCGTTTGGCGTGGCCAACAAACCGGAACAGGCGCTGGATACCCTGCGCGACCTGCTTGGCCAACTGGGTACCACCGAGTATCACGCCACCCGTATCGAGCTGGATGCACCCCAGGCGTTCTTCATTCCCAACTCGCAGCTCAAGGCATTGCGCCGCGAAGTGATCGAAGCGCTGACCGCCGCCCGTGTTGCCGCACACCCGCGTGGCGGGCGCAAGGCCGAGGCCACGCCGCCGCCGGTGTACCCGGAAGCGCACCTGTCGTTCCTGGCCAACGTGTACAACCAGAAGGCTCGCGACTTCTACCACCGTCACGGCGTGAAGCTGATCGACGCGGCCTTCGAAGCCCATGAAGAGACCGGCGAAGTGCCGGTGATGATCACCAAGCACTGCCTGCGTTTCTCGTTCAACCTGTGCCCTAAACAGGCCAAGGGTGTCACGGGCGTGAAGACCAAGGTTGCGCCGATGCAGTTGATTCATGGCGACGAAGTGCTGACCCTGAAGTTCGACTGCAAACCCTGCGAGATGCACGTGGTGGGCAAGATCAAGGGGCACATCCTTGGACTGCCGCAACCGGGCAGCGTGGTGGAGCATTTCAACCCGGAAAACCTCATCTATCAGGGCACACACTGACCCTGTGGGAGCGGGGCCACCACCAGCCCCGCTGCAACCCCGCCGCTGCCAGCAGAATGGCCGCTACCCCGAGCCATTGCAGCCAGCCCAGGCGATGCCCGAAGGCAATCCAATCGACGAAGATCGCCGCAATCGGGTAGATAAACGACAGTGCGCCGGTGATGGCGGTGGGCAGTTTCTGGATCGCGCCATACAGCAACACATACATCAACCCGGTGTGCACCACGCCGAGCGTCGCCAGTGCCGCCCAGGCGTTGGTGGTGACCGGCAAGCTATGCCAAGGCACCAGCGGCGCCAGCAGCAGTGCGCCCGTCGTCACCTGGATCAACGCCATCAAATGCGGCGGTACGTCCTTCAAACGCTTGATGATCAGCGCGGCAATCGCGTACAGCAATGCCGCGCCCAGCGCCAAGGCGATGCCTGCCAGGTAATCGTCGCCGGTTGGCTGGTCGCCATGGGCGGTGACAATCGCCAGCATTCCCAGGAACGCCACGCTCAGCCACGCCAGTTTCTGCACGGTGATTTTTTCACCTAAAAACACGGCCGCCAGCATCACCAGCATGAACGGCTGCACGTTGTACACCGCCGTGCTGATGGCGATCGATGCGCGGGAATAGGATTCGAACAACAGCAACCAGTTGCCGACGATGGCCACGCCACTGAGCATCGCCAAGCCCAGCTTGGTCCAACTGAGCAGGTCCAGCCGCAGGTAACCCAGCAGCGCGCACACCAGCAGCAGCGTCAGCCCACCGATCAAACAGCGCCAGAACACCACTTCGATGACCGACACGCCCGACACCAGCACAAACCAGCCGATGGTCCCCGAGATCAGCATGGCGGCGACCATTTCCCACGACCCGCGACGGATGGATGTATCCATGATTGAAGCTCCTCAAGTGAGGCTCAATTATGGCAATCTGCTCGTGATCGGCTCCAGCGACTAAAAAAGGCAAAAACCCGAAATTACCTTTTCTTATTAGGCGAACTCCATGATCGACACCATCGACCAGCAACTTATCGCCGCCTTGATGGATGACTCGCGGTTGTCCCTCAAGGCCCTGGCGGGCATCACCGGCCTGTCGTCGCCCAGCGTCGGCGAACGCCTGCGTCGCCTCGAAGAGCGTGGCGTACTGACCCACTACACGGTCGATATCGACCCCAGGCATTTTGGCTACCTGCTGCAAGCCATCGTGCGCATCCGCCCCTTGCCCGGCAAATTGCAGGAGGTGGAGCGCCAGATCCAGGCGATCCCGGAATTCACCGAATGCGATAAGGTCACGGGCGAAGATTGTTTTATTGCCCGCTTGCATGTGCGCACCATGGACCATCTCGACAACCTGCTGGACCGGATCAACGCCTACGCGGAAACCAATACCGCCATCGTCAAGAAAACCCCGGTGAAACGGCGCCTGCCGCCGCTGAGCAACGACTGAACCGTAACAAGCCGATTCCTGCACCTGGGGGGCTGTGGCAAGCGGGCCTGTTGTGGCAAGTGAGTCTGTTATGGCGAGCGTGCTTCCTGTGGCGAGCGGGCTTGCCCCGCGTTGGGCTGCGAAGCAGCCCCAATAAGGTCACCGCGCTTATCCAGGTACATTAAATCGCCAGGTTTTGGGGCCGCTTCGCAGCCCAACGCGGGGCAAGCCCGAATGCCGTTCAGTTAAGCGTACATCGCCTTCTGTAGGAGCGAGCTTGCTCGCGAAAAACGTCAACGATCACGCGTGT